>JAPKCW010000316.1:0-1880 GCA_028822815.1 Nitrospinaceae bacterium
CTGCCCACAAGGAACAACCCTGGAAGTAGCCCAGCTTTTCTATGTGACTCCTGCACGCAGTAAGTTTTTAAAGGGGGACTCCACAGAATTTTCACACATCACCCAGGTCATCACGCAACAGGCTCTGGCTTATCCTAACATTCAATTCCTTTTAACCCATAATGGTCGCGAAGTGATCAACACCCTGCCCACCGATCAGCTGCATTACCGGATTGCTGAATTGTTCGGGGCAGACCTCGCTAAATTTCTGTTGGAGGTTGAGGCCAAATCAGGGGAATACCAATTGCATGGTTATGTGTCGAGTCCCGTTTACACCCGCTCTAATCGGTCCGCCCAGTACTGTTTTATCAATGGCCGTTTTGTCCGGGACAAAGTTATTCTACATGCCACCCAACAGGGCTACAGTCACCTGTTGCCCAAAGGTCAGCACCCGGTGATGTTTCTTTATTTGACGATGGATCCTCATTTGCTCGATGTGAATGTCCATCCTTCCAAGGCAGAGGTCCGTTTCGCGTTTCAACAGGATGTGCATCAATTTGTGGCTCATGGTGTTCGCGATGCCCTGGAAAAAAATCAGCAGGTCGATGTGACTGAACCACAGGATGATATCCCTCTTGAGGCGTCGGTAAATCTCCCACCTTCTTCACCGCGTACGAGTTATCAGGTACCCGAGTGGATAGATAAGTCTCACACTCCGCACCAGGGAGACCTTTCCCACTCTTTGAGAACCATGATGGGGCAAGACCCGTCCCAAGTGACCTGGTTTGACAAGGCCCCGACACCGGTTGCTAACCTGATCTATTCGGAATTCGAACCGCTTGGGCAGTTGGACCGATCATTCATTATCATGCAGGGCAAAAAAGGGTTGTTGGTGGTGGACCAGCACGTGGCCCACGAAAGAATCTTATATGAGCGATTTCGCAGTGCCGCCAAAAACCGCAAGGTCGAAGTTCAGAAGCTTCTGTTCCCCCTTGCCATAGCACTTTCTCCAGGGGAGTCAGAACTGTTGCATCCCCACCTTGCGCGATTGCTTGATTTGGGATTGGAACTAGAATCGTTTGGACAGAATGAGTTTTTGCTCCGGTCGGTTCCGGCGATACTTAAAAATGGTGATCACGAAAAACTTCTGCGGGAAACTATTGAGCTACTCCCCAAGGGAACTCATGAAGACGTTCTAGATGAAAAATACGAACAGGTATTAATCATGATGTCGTGCCGAAACGCCATTAAGATCAACCACTCCCTCAATCTGGACCAGATTAGAAAATTGATATCCGATTTGGAACAGACTTCCATGCCCTACACCTGTCCACACGGAAGACCCATTTCGCTCTTATTCGATATCGATGACATCCTGAAAAAATTCCTCCGTCGCTAACCGGGCAACGCCCGGTGCCAATGGGGCGGTGATACCCCTTCGGGGCATGAGGCTAATGATGGGGATGCTACACGCACGCGACCGCCTATGCATCATCCTGAGCTACTGTTATATTCTTCCGCACTTTTGTGTATATTAAGAAATAAAAAAATATGATCGATTAAACCTTTTTTATTGGGGAAGGTATGAGTAGAAAGGACATCAATACACTTATCAAACTTTCCAGAAAATTAGGTGAGAGTATTTGTGATAAAGGAACTTTTGAAGAACGACAATCGAAATATCATATTATGAAATGGAAATATAAAGGTAATGCATTTACACATAAATTCCCAAGCCCACTAAAAAAATCAACCATTAATCACCAGTATTCTCAAATGCGAAAAAACTTACGAGCAATTGGTTTAGGACCACCAAGTGAATTTGCTAAGAGATTAATCGGTTCCGTTGAACAACAAGAATTGTTAGAAGAACTTTGGGTTCATCTTGGGACTGATGACGA
>JAPKCW010000078.1:0-8728 GCA_028822815.1 Nitrospinaceae bacterium
GCCACACAACGAAAAACCATCACCGGCAAACCATGATCCTGGCCTATCTTGAGCCAGGCCGATTCCGCTTCAACGCGTCGGCGATTGAGATCGGTAGATCCACGTAAGGGCGAGGACTCATCCACCCAGTCCCCCTGGGCATCGCCATAGACTCCGGTGGAAGAGATATATCCGATCCACTGCAAATGGCTGGCTTTGGAAACCTCTTCACTAAAATTTTTCAGAACCACGTCACCGGAAGGTTGGGGAGGAATGGTGATCAAAAGATGTGTTGCGCTGGAGATGGCTTTAGAAATCTCAGTTGTGGAACGGGAGCCATCAAAAAGACAGGTCGGAATATTTTTAGCTTTGATCGCGTCTTGCCTGTCACCACCCCGGCAGGTACCGGAGACATTCCATCCTTTGGGCAGGAGGCTTTCAGCCAAGGCCAATGAGGAAAAACCCAAGCCAAAACAAAACAACCGGGTAGAAATAATAACCTCGCGATCAAAAAGTGAATCGATATTTATCAAATAATTCGAGCGTTACAACCTTTTTTCCTTCTTTGGAAATCTCTTGCTCAATACGTTTCACCGCCATATTGCGAATAAAAGGAATAGGAATCCGGGAAACTTTTGCCAAAGCATCATCTTCCCATTTCAGCGAGACTTCCACCGGTTCTTCCTTTTCCTTATCTATTTGCTCATCGCGCTTAAGGTCCTCTTCGGTCACTTCCATCCCCATTGCCTGTTTAGCCGATGCAGGCATCATCTTGGTGAACACTTCATCAATAATAGAAACAGTGATCATCTTGTCTCCGCGCTCTCGGGCACGGCCCTCAATGGTCTGCTTAGCCATACCCAGAACAAAGGGAGGCACCTTCTCCATTTTCTCCAACGCTTCCTTGCTCCAAGGTATGCCTTGGGGGGTGGCGAATTCCATATATTCTTTAAACTTTTCAACAATGTCTTCTTTTTTCTCGGTACGCATGGCGAGAAAGTCCTCTATTTCCTCAATCACTTCCACCTTGCGTGGACTTTGCCGCATTTTTTCCTTCGCCACATCAAAGGCATCCATCGTCAGTTCTTCGAAGCCGAATCCCTTGACCCTTTTGGACACCAGCATCATGGACTCATTACGAATTTCGGTCAGATAATCAGAGGTAACTATTTTAAAACCTCTTTTCATGCAACGCTGGACCATCAGTTTGCGGATACCTGGACGCACAAATTCCGGGGCATGTTTCACCCTCTCCCACGCCTCCTCAGACCACTCAATGCCATTTTCCTTGGCATAAGGATGATCAACATCGGCAATTTTTATTTCTTGCGTTCCCATTGCTGAAACCTTCATTATGATTCTGAAAAAAACAAGTACCTAGTAAAGTATCTCTAAAAATTACTTGAAGCTTGCATCAATGTCAATTAATTTGAAAGTTTTCCGAGGTTCGAACCCAAACCCCTTATAAAACATGCAACGCTCTCCCATCGTTTATTTTTTATTTTTTATTTCCGGCATCACCGCACTGATTTACGAAATCGTCTGGACTCGGATGCTGACCCTGGTGTTCGGACATACCATGTTTTCTGTATCGGTAGTGCTGGCGGCATTTATGGCGGGTTTGGGCCTGGGCAGTTATCTATTCGGCTATGCAGTCGACCGGTTACCGGAAATCGGCGGAAACGGTTCGTCTGCTGGAGGAAAGGCACTGCTCATTTATGGCTGGGTAGAAATCCTGATTTTCACCAGCGGGGCTCTGCTCTCTTTCCTTTTCGCCAATTTTTCGGGGATCTATGCCTCCCTCCACAGCGTTATCCCCGAATCCATTGCCTTGCAGAATTTGATAAGAATGGTGTTCGCGTTTGCTTTGATGCTGATTCCCACCACCCTCATGGGAGCTACCTTGCCAATCATCAGCAAATACTGCATCACCGATGACAGTCGCATTGGCACTCAGGTGAGTCTCCTATATGCACTCAACACCCTGGGTGGCGCATTGGGTTGCCTGATGGCCGGATTCTTCCTGATGGGAACGTTTGGTATCCTGCAAACTGTTCTTCTGGCGGCAGGGGCAAACCTGCTGATAGGGATCGGCGCATTGAGTATTTATCTGGAAACCGTTCCCGGCGCAGACTGGAAGTTCCACCTACCCCCCTTGCGGGCACCGCACATCGACTGGAGCAGGGAGCAAAAGTTCTGGATGGGCATCAGCTTTATCTGCGGATTCACGGCATTGGCTTACGAGGTTTTATGGACACGGCTGTTAGTGTTCAGCACCGCCAGCACCATTTACTCCTTCAGCATGATGCTCACGGTTTTTCTTCTGGGAATCTTTCTGGGGAGCCTGCTATTGATCCCCCTGGCAGCGAGAATTCATAACATCCGCACAGCCTTGTTAATACTCCAAGTGGGCACCGGTCTTTACGTGATCGGTTCCATATACGGACTCGAGTCGATCCTTTCCGCTCCCTGGAACGGTTACAACCTGAGCCAACCCCTTTCGGTGTTTTTGCGCTACTTCAAGGATTCTGCCGGGCTCATGCTGATACCCACCGTGTTTTTGGGTATGTGCTTTCCTCTGTTGGTAAAAATGATTTCCGGGAAACATCAAAACATCGGCAAGGCTACCGGCCAGATCTATTCGGCAAATACTCTTGGAGCGATTCTGGGGTCGCTGTGCGCTGGTTTTCTGTTCCTCCCAAATCTAGGCAGTCAGGTCAGCCTGACCCTGGTCGCCACCCTCAACTTGCTGACTGTGGTTTTGCTGTTTAGAACCGGAAACTATTTGACTCTGGCTGTGCGCAAAGGGTTGACAGTCGTGTTCACGGCACTGATTCTCTTTGTCAACATGGCCATTCCCAATGACCTGTTAAATCCGTTTTTCATGCAGGACAGTGTCGGGAAACGCAATCTTAAAAAGTTGCTCTATTTCGAGGAAGGGCTCTCTGATACCGTAGCCGTATTTGAGGGCAATTATGGCGTTCTCGACCCGGATGCAAAAAGTTTGATCACCAATGGCGTTTCCATGTCCGCATCCAACCTGATCGCTTCGCGCTATATGAAACTGTTCGCCCACATTCCCATCCTGCTGGTGGACCAACCCACAGACGTGCTGGTCGTCTGCTTTGGCACCGGACAAACAACAGGCGCGGCGAGCCTTCATCTTCGAGTCAAGTCTGTCGATAGCCTGGAGCTGTCTTCCAGTGTCATTAATGCGGGAAGACTGTTTGCCAAAGAAAACCGGCAAGTGCTGAACAACCCAAAAGTAAACTTCATCATTCAGGATGGCCGCAACCACCTGCTGACCACCCACAAACTTTACGATGTCATCACCTCCGAGCCGCCACCGCCCCGCACGGCGTTCACGGTAAACCTGTATACCCAGGAATATTACCAACTACAAAAAAAACACCTGAAACCAGGAGGAATATCAGCGCAATGGGTTCCCCTCCACAGCCAGGGAGAAAAAGAAGTGGCGATGCACTTCAGCACCTTCCGATCCGTTTTTCCTTACACCATGGGCTGGATGCCGGTCGCAGGCGAAATGCTTCTCATCGGTTCCGATCAACCCATTCGCATTGATTTTGAAAAACTTAAAACACGGTTGCAGGAACCTGTACTCAAAAAAGCGCTGGCCGATATTGAAATCTCCAATATCTTTGCCTTTCTAAGCAATATCTGGTTTCTCGATGAACAAGTTCAGGCTTTAGGCAAGGGCCTCATCACCGACAACCATCCCGCCATTGAGTTTTATCTCAATCTGGGAAATGTCATCGATGTGTCCGGCAAAGAAAAGTATGTATTCAATCGGGCATCCTTTGATCAAATTGCCAAACATTTGGAAAATCTTTCAGTTACCGACCGGATGAAGCTGAAAACCCATTACGAAGCCATGGACCTTTACCAAAGGGGCGTGATGTACGGCAACCGGGGTCAACTGCTAAAAGCCCTGAGCCTGATTGAAGACAACAATCTGATTCGTTACCATTTGCAGGCCGACCGAAAGCAAATCGCCCGGCTGATCGAACAGGTAGAAATAAACCCTGAAAGCTGGGAAAACCTGCTCAGCCTCGGCCACAGCTATTATCAAATCGGTGAATATGAAAAAAGTATTGCACTCCTTAAAATGGCTTTGAAGAAAAATTCAAAGCTAAGTTACGCACATTTGTATATGGGTTACAACCTTCTGGAAATGGGGGAAAAGGAAGAGGCCCTGGACTATTTCAAGAACACGGCTAAAAATGATCCACGCCAAATGGGATCCGTGATGCGGGAGATTGGGCTGATCAACCTTCTCCAGGCAAAAGAAAAAAATCCCGACGACAAGGCACTCAGGCATTCGGCCGCCGAATTCTACAATATGAAAAAAGAATACCTGAAATCGCTGGAATATTCCCTGAAGTCTCTCGAAGAAGACCCGCTGAATCTTAAACTTTTGCAAAGCATCGTTTTCAGTTACCGGGGTCTGGGTGAAGCTAAAGAAGTGCTCATGTATGGCAACCGCTACAGTTTGTTAGACCCCGATGAGATTCACCTGCAGTTCATCATGGGCGAAATTTATAGCAAGCTCCTTAAATGCCAGAAGGCCATCCCGCTCCTGAAAAATGTGCTGGCTAAAGACGATACCTACCACAACGCCCAAAACCTTTTGGACTCCTGCGAAAATTCCATAGAAACACCAGATATTTAGCCCACACACCTTTGAGACCTTAATAGATACATATAATGTTTCCAACAATAATAACATCGGGTACCCTTACTTAAAAAATTAGTTCTGAAGTTTTAATTACTTTAACAAAAAAATCATATAATTCATAAAAACAAATACTTTTAGGCAAAGCAACAAGATTTACATCAATCTACTCTGAAAAAATATTTGAATCCCCAAAAAAAATTGCAACACTGGTGAATAAGAGAGTTTATCCTAGGTGAATGAGAAAATTTGTCCCAGGCGACCTATATTAATTACAACCGGTTTTTCTGGGATAATTCCCGTGGCGAACCCCACCCAGCAAAATAGTTTGTATAAAAAACCAATACAAAAACGTCTTTCTCTCCCTCTGTTTTTAACTCTGGCTATCGTGACCTTGCTGAGCGTTGGCGGCTTGGGAATCTGGCCTGTTGAAAAACAAATGAAGGAGAATTTGGCCGCACAACTTAAAATAGTGCTTTCAGGTAATCTGGAATCGCTGAGAGTCTGGGCTGAAGGAACAAAACTGGATGCCCAGGTTCTGGTTAACCAACCAGTGATTCACCAAAGCCTGATTTCGCTCCTTGAAATGGCTCAATCCGAAGCGATAGGCCCAGACGTCTTGCGATATTCCGTGGAGCTTTCCTGGCTCAGGAAAAGTCTTGGAATGGCCTGCAAAACATATGGGTTCATCGGATTTGTCGTTTTTGACACTTCCGCTTTGGAAGTGGGAGCCTTGCTGGAAAAACCTATAGGCACCCGAGAATTAGGTCGCCACTTTGATTTCTTTTACCGCTCTCTACAAGGCAATACGGTGGTTTCCCAACCCTTTCCAGGGGAGATTGATCTCCCGGATGAAGAGGGGAGTTTTCTTTCCAACCGGCCCACCATGTTCGTCTCAACCCCCATCCATAATGACTCCGGAGATGTTGTTGGCGTGCTGGCTTTTCGGCTCCGGCCGGAAAAAGATTTAACCCACATCCTTTCTGTCAGTCGGTTTGGCGATACAGGTGAAACCTATGCCTTCAATGATGAAGGTGTTCTGGTTTCCAATAGCAGGTTTGATCCTCAGCTTGTTTCAATGGGACTTCTCCAACCCGAAGACAATTCAATTTTTAATATCCAGATTCGAGACCCTGGGCGGGACCTGACTATTAAAAAACTGCGTCCGGGAGGAGGATACCTCCCAATGGCCATTAACAGTTATGGCCCATCAGGAGCGTTGGGACGGATCCGGTTATCCTAATAATTTAAAAGGTGAAGAAATTCCTCTGGCAGGACGAATTGTAGCCATCTGCGATGTTTTTGATGCCCTGACAAGCAAAAGATATTATAAGGAGGCTTTCTCCATAGAAAAATCCATGGAGATCATTGAACAAAGTAGTGGAAAAGATTTTGAATCACGCTTGGTTGAGGCCTTCAAAAAGGCACTCCCGGAAATGATCCGCATCGTTAAAGAACTGCCCGATGATGAACCGGCGGATATTCTCAAAGTGTATCGCAAAAACCGTACCAAAAATGCCGCATAAAAATCCACGTCCGCAATCAGGTAAGACCCGGAATAAATTTACGCAAAAATTTAGCTATCAAAACCGCACAGTGGAAAAGCTGGTTTTTGGCCCAGGCTTTTCTATCGAATAATTTTTTGTGGGTATCAAACAGTAATTTCGGGATTTCCAGCTTTTCAGGACAACGGGGCAGACAATCCCCGCACTCGGTACATTTTGAGGCAAAGTTTCCCGGAAACCAGTGGCCCTCGCCCTCAAACATATTGTAGCGGAACCTGCCATAATCCACCATGTCATAGGCTTGAAGCAAATTGCGGAAACGTAACACTTCCGGAATATTGATTTCTTCAGGGCACGGCAAACATTCTGCGCACAAAGTACAAAGGCCGGAAATCTTTGAAAGCGGCGCGTCCATCTTTGCCTGGATCTCATGAATCGCGGGTGAGGCTCTTTTCTCCCCGTTCAAAATAGAAAGGTTCTGGGAAAAATGTTTCGGTTCATGAATCCCCATGCTTAAAGTGGTGATTTCCGGGTGACTCAAACAAAACCGCCCGTTGAACTCGATCGCAGTCAAAGGATGACAGGTTTCTTCAACCTTTTGAGAGGGGTTCCACAACATTCCTCCCTTTTCATTGGGAGAAATGATGAACACTCCGATATCCTTCTCTCCCGCCAATCGGACGGCAGCGAGGTTACGCTGAAAAAAATAATAATAATGCAGATTCACAAAACTGAACAGGTCCGTATTCAGAGCCTGAAGAATGATATCCAGAGAGGCGTGTGTGGAAAAACCAATATGCCGAATGAGCCCTTCCTCGCGTAACCGGTGCAAAACCTCCACGGGTCCTCCCGGCTTAATCGCCGCGTTCAACCTTTCTTCATTATTGATTCCATGCCAGCCATAAAAATCAAGGTAGTCCATCTTTAAGCTGGTCAATTGCTCTTCAACCAGGGTACGGGTTTCCTCTCCGGTCATTGGAGCCCCCTTACTCATCATTTTAAAACTCTCGCGAGGCGCTCTAAGCTCTTTAAGCGCCACACCATAAAGGTTTTCGCTTTTCATATACCCATGAGCCGTTTCAAAATGGTTGATCCCCAGCTTCAATGCCTGGCGGGTGATTTCAATGCAATTTCGCACCGACTCTGCGGGAAGATGTGCGCGAGGGGGATTCCACCCGTTTTTAAAACGCATTCCTCCAAGAGTAATGACAGAGATGTTTTCTTCTGTTTTTCCGAAACGACGATATTCCATAATAAATAGGATGGTTTTTGGTTCAATTCGTTTCCCGCCAATAGCCCTAAAGATTTTCAACCAGCCACCCAACCCGCAAGAAAATGATTGAGGCGGCAGAGCATATCATCTATACTATTGAAGAATAACAACTTATGGCTAACAGAAAAAAGCCCGAAGGCTGAAATCCAGCCTGGCAATAATATATCATGACTGCTTTTCGTTTTATTCATTGCTCCGATCTTCATATCGACAGTCCCTTCAAAGGCCTGGCGTCGCAAGTGCCGTCTCTCACTGAACGGCTCCGGGAATCCACCTTCCAGGCATTCCATAAAATCGTGAAATTAGCCTTGGAGGAAAAGGTAGACGCCGTTCTGATCGCCGGAGATATTTTTGATGGCGCAGATCGAAGCCTGCAAGCGCAATTAAAGTTTCGCCGCGGTCTACAGGAGCTCTCCCAGGAAGGCATCCCTTCTTTTATTGTCCATGGTAACCACGATCCTTCTAACAGTTGGTCTCACACGCTGGATTGGCCGGAGGGCACTACTATTTTTCCGGGGAATAAAGTAGAGCGCTTCCCGGTGATGCGAGGGGGCAAGACACTAGCCTGGATTTACGGAATCAGCTATCCCCAGAAAGAGGTGAACGAAAACCTGGCGTTAAAGTTCAATAAAGACCAGACGCAAGGTTTTGCGGTGGGGCTCCTGCATGCGAATGTCGGGCAACAACCTGGACATGATAACTACGCCCCTTGCAGTTTGCAGGATTTGATATCCAGAGATTTTGATTACTGGGCTCTGGGGCACATCCATGAATTCAAAATCCTGCGCGAAGATAACCCGTGCATTGTTTATTCCGGAAACAGTCAAGCCCGGCATCTCAAGGAGACCGGCCCCAAAGGCTGTTGTCTCGTCACCCTCAATTCCGGTGCTCCTGCCAATATTCGGTTCGTGGCCACCGATGTGGTGAGCTATCGTTCCGCCAAAGTGGATGTCAGCGGTAACTCCAGTATTAATGAGGTATTGCTAGCCATTCAGTCCCAGGTAGAAGAGCTTGCTAAAGAATCTTTAACCCACGAGGGCCTGGTTGCCAGGCTGGTTTTGACAGGGCGAACCGCAATCCACAATGAATTGCAGAGTCCCGGCACCGCCAAAGCTCTGGCGGAAGAGACCAATACATTTTTCGAAGGACACTCGCCCTGGGTCCTCGTAGATCTTTCCACTCAAACCTCGGGCACCTATGACATCGACTCCCTGAAGGAAGGCAATGATTTTGTTGCCGATTTTATAAATCTTTGCGAAGACGACCAAGATAAACAAC
>JAPKCW010000079.1:0-8707 GCA_028822815.1 Nitrospinaceae bacterium
CTACAGCGAAGGCAAGGTCGTCATTGCTGAAGAATATAGCTTTGGTTCGGTTCGTATCTGTAGAAAAGACCAGGTTATAAGAGACCATACCCGCCCATCCAGAAAATAAGGTTATGACGGAAACCAAAGCGGAAACACATTATGCGGATAACGGGGATGATACCGTTACCGACCTGAAGCACAACCTCATGTGGATGAAGAAGGATACCTGGGTCACCCTGGGGCGTCTGATCAACTGGCATGAAAGTCAGGAGTTGGCGCGTAAAATGAATGAGGAAAAATTCGCTGGATATAGCAATTGGCGCATTCCTTCTGCCTCAGAAGTCAAACACCTTTTTCATCCATCCGCCAGCAATATGGATGTGGAAGGTTGTGAAATCCATGTCGACCCTATTTTTACCTCTGGCTGCGGGTTCACAACCTGGACAAGCCAAACCCGTGGTGCCAAGGCCGCAATGGCGTATGACTTGCGGTCCGATTTTGAATTCTGGTTGGCCAAGGAAAACGATGGTTTTCCCAGTGCTGTGCGTCTGGTTCGGGACAATGTTCAGGAAGACGAGGACCCGGATTTTGTCCGCATAGTCCTCCATAAAGACGGCACGATAACTGATCACAAGACCGGCTTGATGTGGAAAGCGGTGGACTCTTATGTGGATCTGGACAAGTGGGTGAGTTGGGATGAGGCGAAAAACTATCTGCACCAATTAAACCGGACGCGGTTTGCCGGTTATCAAAACTGGCGCATGCCCACACGGAAGGAAGCGCAGGCAATTTATGATGCTTCGAATCCTGTTACGGACAATTATGGCGATACGGTATTTTTGGCTAAAGGTTTCCCCCCTGGATGCGGTTTGACCTGTTGGACAAAAACGTTAAATAAGTCTGACAAAGGACTGGTTATTCGGTTCCATTTTTATAATGGAGACTATAAATGGCATCAAGTGGGTTTACGCAGTCATGGTGTCCGTGCGGTACGGAACCAAGAGAGTGATTCCTAAAGATGGCATACCATGAGTGAACAAGGCTTAGAGAAAGAGAGTGAGCGATTCATAGAAGCGGACAGTGACACAATTATTGATGGCGCAAAACGCTTGGTCTGGCTAAAAAAAGATACCTGGCAATTGGCGGGAAAATGGATGGCCCAGCGCCAGGTTATAGAGTTCGCTGGAAGCCTTAACCGTAAGCGGTTCGCCGGTTTTTCTAACTGGAGGCTTCCTACAACAAGCGAGGCTAAAAGCCTCTTCGATAAGAAACAGAAAAACTCTGATAATATGGGCCAGGTGATTTACTTGTCCGATTTGTTTGAGCCGGGATGCGGGTTCCTGTGCTGGACCAGCGATGTGCGGCATAATATACAAGGTGTGCGCCTGAATTTCCGCAAAGGAGTTACCATTTATGATGATATTTTTCGCGTGTCGAGAGGGTCTTCCAGATTGGTCCGTGATATTGAAAAGGATGACTGAAATTTAACATCAGCTTTTAAGCGGGAGAACTAAACTTGGATTTGCAAAAACGATTTATTGATAATGGGGATGGAACCATTACCGACCTTGAGACCAAACTGATGTGGAAACAAACAGATTCGTTTCAGGACACCAGTAAATGGCTCAATTGGTATAGCGCGCTGAAGTATTTGCTGGCATTGGGGGTTGAAAAGTTTGCAAGTCACGATGATTGGAGAATGCCGACCTTGGAGGAGGCGGAAAGCCTTTATGACGAAGACCATGTTATTCACGATATGGACCGCATGGACATTTTCATAAGCACGACTTTCTCGCCCGGCGGAGGTTTCACCACATGGACCTCAAATGAGTTGCCGCATGCTACTGCCGCCATCTTTTATTACCGCTATGGGCATGCAAACTCCAATCATAAGGAAGATATTACCAAAGATTCGGTTCGTGCGGTCCGGGATGTCGTGAAACGTGAAAAAGAAAAAGGTGTATTTAATAAACATCCGGGCTTTTCAATATCTCCTCTTCCCCGCTAATTAACAAAATTGAAAAGGTTAGGTTTTTAAACTTTCACCCTTTTTGAACAAGTAGAATCGGGTGCTCTGAAATAATTAGTTGAAAGGAAGCTGTCATCGAAGGATATGTGGTAATCAATCAGCAGGAGAGTGAAAACTCGAAAATGACGTACCGATTCGAGGAAGAGGACTACCGGAATACTTATGTTCTGGAGGACTTTTATCACACCCATCCTTTTGCTGATTATACCTATGTTGTGGTGCGCCTTCGCGATGAGGATAATGCGGAAAATGCTTTTGCTTTCCAGTTTAATTTCAATAAAACTTTTAATCCTCTTCCCGATCACCCGCGGTTGATGGATGTGCAAACCCAAATCGCCAAGGGGTTTGCCAAAAATGCCCCGGATGAGTTGATACTTCTATTCAAACAGAGGGTTGTGGAAGCGAAAGCCTATGGAGAGAAAAACCCAACCTCTTATCTGGAATTCCAGCCAGGAAATTATTTCAATTATTTTGAATTGTTTCCGCAAAATAAGGAAATGCTCGATTTCATTTATAGTAAGGACCAATATTTTGCAGAAGACTCCTACGACATTGATCCGCGTAATGATAATCGCAGTTTGAAGCTTTCCTTTTATAAAATGGAACTGGACAATGCCGATCAGGCACCGATCTTTTCTTCGACTTATTTTTTTGATGAGGGTCTGCGGGAAAAGGAAGATGCAAAACTGGAGTCTTCCAATAGTGATATGCTGATCGCCATCAGTCAGGGGATTCCGGATTTTAATGATAGGCTGAAGAAACGTTATAAAGAAGCAAAAAAAATTGGTATAGCGTTGATGAAAAACTCGCCAGGCGTGAAGGTGCAGGAAGGAAAAATAAAACCCAACGAACCTTGTCCTTGCGGGTCCGGTAAGAAATATAAGAAGTGTTGTGCGTTGAAGTTAAACTGATGTTAACCGTTAGAAAATTGAAATGGTGCTTCCTGTGCTGGAAAAGCCTTTCTATATAATTTTATGGAATTGAACCATGGCAAAAGAGAGAAAAGTTAAAAAAGTTCAATGTCGGCATATCCTTGTGGGCTCCAAAGAGCTTGCGGATGAATTGAAGGTCAAGATTGACGAAGGGGAAGAATTCACCAAACTGGCGGAGGAGCATAGTGAATGCCCTTCAAAAAAACGTGGTGGGGATCTGGGATGGTTTGGCAAAGGAGCCATGGTCCGGCCTTTTGAGGTCGCCGCGTTTACTGCCCAGGAGGGAGATGTTGTTGGCCCGATAAAAACCGAATTTGGCTGGCACTTGATTTACGTTTACGAAATTCAAGAAGATGTTGATCCGGATTCGGGTCCGCCGACGGGTGATGAAGATGCTGATGAAGATACCCTTAGGCTGGTGGCGGAAAACTACGCACATGAGTTTATGATGCTGGGTTACACCAGTAAAAAGGTGTTGAGCCTTTTTACCAGTCCGCATTTTAAATCGGCGAATACGGTTTATAACATTCTGGGGGCAGATGCCATCAATGAGGTGATCGCCCTGGTTTTTGGGCAGAAAATTGAACCAAAGCAATCCGGTAAGGTTGCGGAAGGTGAGGACGAGAAGAAGGCGGATTAATTTCAGGTCCTAAAAAATTAAAGCGAGGTCCCCGCGTCAGGGGGCCTCGCTTTTTTTGTTTAAATCTATTCGCTACAGCGTAACGCTGTGAACACTGAGAATGTTGGAAGTGTTGCGCAATTCTCGTAAGGCTTCCGTGGTGGGTGGGGAATCGATATTGATGATGGCGATGGCCCTGCCTTCCTCTTCTTGTCGACCTAGATGAAAGCCTGCGATATTCAGGTTGTTTTTCCCGAGAATATTTCCCAGATTCCCGATTACACCGGGGACATCCGTGTTTTGGAGTACAAGCATATGTTCAGAGAGAACCGCTTCCATTTTAAAGTCGTCAAACTGCACGATTCTTGAATCGCCTTTGCCAAAAATACTGCCTGTTACTTTGCGAGTTCCTTTTTGAGTAATGACTTGTACTTGCACGGTGCTGGTGTATTCATGCACTTCATTGCTCGTGGACTCCTGCACTTCAATCCCTCTCTCCTTTGCAATAAAAGGAGCATTCACCATATTGATTTCATCAATAGAACGGTTGAAGAGTCCTTTTAAAATGGCGTTGGTCACCGGCTTTACCTGTATGGTAGACACTTCACCATTATATTGAATTTCAATGCGCGTCACAGGGCCATCGGTCAGTTGAGAAATAAAATGGCCGAGGTCTTCCCCTAATGTGAGGTAGGGTTGGATTTTAGCCAGTGTTTCAGCATCAATAGAAGGAACATTGACCGCATTACGAACATTGCCATATTTGAGAAAGTCGATGATCTGATCGCAAATTGAGATGGCTACTTTTTCCTGCGCTTCTCCTGTAGAGGCTCCCAGATGTGGGGTGCAGATGATTTCGTCCACTTGCAGAAGAGGACTGTCAAGGTCCAGGGGTTCTTTGTGGTAAACATCCAACGCGGCTCTGGCAACTTTTTTTGATTGAATGGCTTCAATCAGGGCGGTGTCGTCTATCAACGATCCGCGAGCGCAGTTGACAATGCGAATGCCGGGTTTCATTTGATCGAACTGTTCTTTTCCCAGTAACGGTTTGCCATCGGCCAGTCCGGGAGTGTGCAGGGTGAGAAAGTCAGAGCGTTCCAGTAGATCTTTCATTTCTATCAGTTCCACGCCCAGGATTTCAGCTCTTTCCTGCGTGACGTAAGGATCAAATGCCACTATTTTCATCTTAAAAGCGTGAGCCCGTTCAGCGACATTGGAGCCGATGCGGCCCAGCCCGACAATGCCCAGGGTTTTTTCAAAAAGTTCTACTCCCATGAACTCTTTGGGAGCCCATTTTCTATTTTTAAGAGCGTAGCTGGCTTGTGGAATGTTCCGGGACATGGACAGCAACAAGGCCAGGGTATGCTCGGCAGTGGTGATCATATTGCCTTCTGGCGCATTCATGACAATGATACCTTTTGTGCCAGCCGCTGCTAAATCAATATTGTCCACGCCAACGCCGGCTCGTCCGATTACTTTCAGGTTGTCAGCGGCCTTAATAATTTCAGCGACTACTTTAGTGGCACTTCGGACAATTAAACCATCGTAGTCGGAAATGATTTTAATCAACTCCTCCTTAGATAGGCCGGTTTTAACATCGACCTCGAGTCCGGATTCTTTTTTAAGAATTTCAACTCCAACTGCGGAGAGGTTGTCAGAAACAAGAACTTTCATTTGCTAACTCCAAAGTGTGATGGCCGGACACAACCGGCAGTTTCTCTCAAGAGGCCACTAGGCGTGGGGTCAACTGGCAATAACTTTATTTGCTAGCAAAGAGTTATCTTGGCTCGATGAGTCATTGCTATCTGCCTCCGGCAGGGCTCGCCGGCCTTAATAAGCTTCTAATAGTATTTCCTGGGCGGCGGCTACCCCTTTGCCTAACTGGATTTTGGCACCGAATTTTTTAAGGGCCATCTCCAGAGCCGAAATCGCTATGATGATGTCAAAGGTGTCCACATAACCCAGATGGGCAATTCGCACGACTTTTCCTTTCCATTGGTCTTGTCCACCTGCCAGGGTTACTCCAAAGTCATCACGCAGGCTTTTGACCAGTTTTCCTCCATCCACTCCATCCGGGACAAATACTCCCGTTGCACTTCCGGCGGGGCAGTCTGGCGCAACCATGGGCAAACCCATGGCGGTGACGGCAGCGCGGGTGGCCCGAGCTAAACGGTCGTGGCGTTTGAAAACATTGTCCAGGCCTTCTTCCTTAATATCCCGCATAACGGCCCGGAGTCCTGTAACCAGAGAAACGGCAGGTGTGTAAGCGGAAGTTTGGTTAGCCAGGTTTTTGCGTTCTTTTCTAAAGTCGAAATAAAATTTCGGGCAGGTCGATTGGTCTGCGAACTTCCAGGCCTTTTCACTAAGACCGACGAGTGCCAGACCAGGAGGAAGCTGTAGGGATTTTTGCGACCCGGTCACCAGGGCATCAATTCCCCATTCATCCATTGGCAGGTTAACAACTCCAACGCCGGTGATTCCATCCACGATCAGTAAAATATCGTCCCGGTCCCGGGTCAGCTTTGACAGGGCTTCAATGGGGTGGGCGGCGGTTGTTGAGGTTTCGCTTGCCTGAACCATGATGGCCCTTATCTCTTTATCCTGAGCCAGAATGGATTCAATTTCTTTAGGATCGGCGGCTTTACCCCATTCCACATTATGCCAGACAACATTGAGACCAAACGTCTCGGAAATTTTTCCCCACCGTTCCCCGAACTTTCCTCCATTTATGACCAATACTTTATCCCCGGATGAAAACAGGTTGGTCACGCAACCTTCCATAGCTCCCGTTCCAGTAGAAGCAAGAATCAGCACATCCTGCTTGGTTTGAAAAAGGTATTTGGCTCCTTCTGCCGCTTCACCGAATATTTTGCTGAACTGGGGAGTCCGGTGATGTTGCATGGGAAGAGCCATTTCCAGAGATATATGTTCTGGAACTGGGGTAGGACCGGGTGCGAGTAGATATTTTTTTTTCATTCTGTGGTTTTTCCTGGTTGGGTTATCAATAAATTTTAAAGGAGCCGTTTTTCCTGGCCCGAGAATAACTTTGCTCGAGACTAAGTTTATTTTTCACCCATCTTTAATCGTCCCTCATAAACAATACCCTCACGGGCCAAATTTATGGCTGTTCTCTTGAATATGCAGAGTCCGGGAGAAAAAGTGGGCTACTAGGGTGCGCGATTCCCGGCATTAAGAAGAAAAAGCCGAATCGGAATCCATCGGGGTTACTGCCTTACCATGAACCTACCTTTATAAAGGAATTTTGCCTTAAAATCCAATTTTTTCTGTTCTGGAGTGGGTTTTGGGGGTTAAGATTTTTCCGCATCAGGTGGGGGGTCTGAATCTTCCAGTTCAAGACCCAGGTCTTCGATTTCAATCTCAGGGATTTCCGTGTCTGCAGTAGTAAGTGGTCCATCTGAATCATCAATTTCCAGATTCAGATCTAACTCATCTATTTGCACTGGGGGCGGAGGAGGCGAACTTTCCGGTTCGGGTCCTTCATCTGGTTCCAGTGGTATTTCGTCTTCTCCAAGATCCAATACGGGGGCCTTGAGCTCTTGTTCTGCCGTTTCTTCCTCCAAGGAAACTGAACTCAAGTCATTGGTTTCAAGTGCCGGCGCCTCGTCTTCCGGGGGGGAAGCCGGTGTGATTTCTATAGCAGGCTCTTCATCCACTGCGATTTCTATAGAGGAATCAGAACTTTCCTCTTCGGGGTCCAGATCGATCGTTTTCGGTGCTTCACTGATTTCAAGGGAGCTCTCTTCAGGTCCAGTTTCGGAGGTCGGCGGTTCAGAAGGTTCCTCTTCCAATGGTTCCAGCCCCAACCCAAGTCCTTCAACTTCCACTTCCTCGAGATTGATATTGGCATCAGCACCAAACTCCAAGGGCGTGAATCCCAAGGCGGCTGAGTCAGAAGTTGATGATTCTAAGGCAGTTGTAGAGGATCCTTGCTCGGCATCCGATAGATTCAGAAGGAATTCCCCGGATTCCGTGTTTTCCTGAGAACCTTTATGAGCGTCCATGACAGCAATTTCTTCGCTGTCTGCAGAAGCGGTTACGGCGGATGATTCTTGATCTTTTGCGGGGGCTTTCGACCCGGCAAAGATAGTGAAAGAATCATTGCGGAAAAGGGATGTTGCTGAGGTTGCGGCTTTCTTGAAATTGAAGCCACAACTCCCGCAGACCTTTGCTTGTTTGAAACAAATGTAATCACAATCTGGACATTGCATACTAAAAAAATATATCAAAAAGCCCGTAACGTCAAGAAAAATAAATAATTATAAGTTTTCAGGCCGAGGTTTTCCATTTTCTCTCCATAATTTTTTGGGATTAGCCGAGAAGGTATTCAACCGTATTTTTTTACTTTTTTAGAGAGTTTCTGAGAGCTTCTGGAAAAACATGAGGTAGGGGAGTCTTCGAATCTTTGTTTTTTAGTGAGTTATGTTGGTTTTCTCGCTGATTTTCCTTGAAGGTTGACGCTTGCCGTGAATTTAGTTAAAATCGGCTTATCCGTTAGATCAGGGGCTTATAAAAACCGGGAGCATTTGAATGTTCCAAGGGTTTTTCAACGCATGGAGGTTATGTGAAGTTGAAAAAAATCAGTCATTTGATTTGTCTCGCCCAATTTAAGCTTGGGGAATTTATCTTCCCCATGTTTGAACCCATGCTCCGTTTTATCGAAAATAAGGATCCGGAAGTGCGTCGGCATTTTATCCAGGCTCTTTCCAGTTTGAAGAAGAAAAAACAGGCCATCGCTTTGCTTAACCTGAACATGGTATTGAGTTTAAATCCTAAGCATTTTCTTGCGCGGGTTTTTCGGGGCCGAATATATATTAAGGAAGGTCAATACCGCCTGGCATCCGAGGATTATTTGGAAGCGAACAAGATCAGCCAGTACCGGTTTATCCACTATGATCTTTATCGGGAATATTTCAAGTCGGTCAATAGCGAATTTGGTGAGATGGGAGGGCTCATTCTAAAAAACTTTGATCAGGTGTTTGAGACATTACAATTCCAACAGGATAGTAGTTTCAGAGATGGGAAAACCGATTTGGGTAAAGAAGTGCAGGAAAACCTTTCCATGATAGAAGCGGGTTTGAAGGAGGGGGATGAAATCACTTTTCAGGAACTTGCCCTGAGTCCTGA
>JAPKCW010000317.1:0-1864 GCA_028822815.1 Nitrospinaceae bacterium
GATATATTTTGGTAGCGGCGCTTATGGTGTGGAAGAGGCGGCACAAGTCTATTTCAGAAAACGCGCCAGGGATATGACTTTGTTTCAAGCGGCCCTGCTTGCGGGCCTCCCAAATTCACCCAACAATGCCAACCCATTCTCACATTATGAAAGGGCAATGCGAAGGACGGAGTATGTATTGAACCGAATGGTCTCGGAAAATCTTATTACCGTTGACGAGAGAGAATTGGCCCTTCAGTCTGATATTGATTTGGTGAATCCCCGGGTGGAATCAGATCCTAATCTTTATTTTGTTAACCAGGTTCTGGAACAAATTGAAAAGGATTATGGAAAAGAATTTGTACATTTTGGCGGATTAAAAATTCTCACCACTTTGGATACGCATTATCAGGAGGTGGCTTTTAAAAGTGCCCGCAATCATTTGGAGGCTTTGAAGGGCCGGGTCACAAGGGAACCGGGTGCGGGTCCCCTTCAGGCAGCATTAGTGGCCATTGAAAATAAAAGTGGCGCTGTGCGGGCCATGCTTGGTGGAAGAGACTACTCCTACAGTCAATTCAACCGGGCGGTATCGAACAACCGTCTTCCCGGTTCTTCCTTCAAGCCGTTTGTATATTTTACTGCCATGGAAGAGTTGAGTTATTCACCCGCTACCGTTGTGAAAGACGAGCCGCTGACCATCGATATTCCAGGTAGTAAACCCTGGAGTCCCCAGAACTTCGATGAAGAGTTCGCGGGAAATATGGTTCTAAAAAAAGCTTTGATGAAATCCATTAACATTATTTCCGCAAAACTGGTTAATGAAGTCGGGCCGGAAAAAGTGATTCGTACGGCGCGGCAGTTTGGTATTAAAAGCCCGTTAGGCAAAAATCTTTCCCTTGCGCTGGGAACTTCCGGCGTATCTCCTTATGAAATGGCATCGGCCTATAGCGTTATTGCCAACCTCGGTATTTATAATGAACCCTACTTGATCCAGCATATTGAGGATTTCCAGGGAAACCGGCTTTATGAACATTACTACCAGGGAGCGCAACAGTTTTTACCCGATTCCCTTTATCCGCTCCTGAACATGATGCAGGGGGTGATAGATAGAGGGACTGGCCGGGTTGTAAGGAGGATGGGTTTCCGTCACCCCGCTGGGGGGAAAACGGGAACCACAAATGATTTTAAGGATGCCTGGTTCATTGGTTTTACAAAAGATATTTCGACATCAGTTTGGGTGGGTTTTGATAATAATGAACCCATGGTGAGTAAGTCTGGTGAAGGTTTAACTGGAGCCAGCGCCGCCGCGCCCATCTGGGAATTTTTCATGCAGAAGGTGCTGGAGGGTAAAAGCCCTGTGAACTTTCCCGTTCCGGAAAAAATCAAGTTTGCCACCGTGGATGTGCAGACGGGTTATCTTGCTAACGAATTTTCCCTGGAGATTTTAAAGGTTGCGGTTAAAGAAGATGTAGATCTTTCCGCACCCCTTGTTTTGCCCGAAGAGCAGGAACCGGATGAAACCGAACTTCTTCCTGACCCTGATCCGGTAAAAGGGCCCCAGGACTCACTGAACCCTGAAAAAAGAAATGCTGTATCAGACCCTTAAATTTTATCTGGCCCGAATCGCTGTCTCGTTAATCCTGATTTTTGGATTGGGTTATACGGTTCTGTTTTTTCTGCACGAGGTGGCGCTGCCAAACGTCCTGTTTGATGATGTAGCGATCCAATGGGCCATTGTCCTCGTCTGCCTGTTTTTTGGGTTCATTGCATATGGGATGGTGGGAGATCAACGGTTTTTTAATGTGCTACATTTTCTTAAGGGTGTTTCTCCCCGGTCAGAACCAGAAGATATTAAAAACCAGCGCAGTGGTCTGGATGAATATAT
>JAPKCW010000080.1:0-8686 GCA_028822815.1 Nitrospinaceae bacterium
TTTATTTTTAGAACATCTTGAGGCGGCTAAATAATATAACCGCGTTCATCATGAAAGTTAATAAAGAGGATATAACTGGGGCATGAGGACAAAGGTTAAATATCACAAACACTGATGGACATAGATTTTTGTGAGGGGTATGAAGACAGCGAAAGAAATATCGTAAGCCGAGACAACTCTTTGCTTGCTCTGAAAGCGGTTGCTAGTCAGGCTGTCGGGACTCCCCGACTAGTTGAGTTGGGAGATGGAGGGGTGTTTTGACACAGGGGTTCGTTTACGGGTTTTTGGTATGGCGGGTTTTTTCTTGTTCTTGAATTTTTTAGCGAACGAGTGTTTGATCACATCGTCCATAGTGGTGGCGGGAAAAAACTTTATATTCTTTCTGACATTTTCAGGAATTTCGGGGATATCTTTTTCGTTTTCCACAGGGATAATAAGATTTTTGATGCCGAACCTATGAGCCGCCAGAACTTTTTCCTTGAGTCCGCCAATGGGCAGGACTTTTCCGGTCAGGGTCAGTTCCCCGGTCATGGCGAGATCCGGTTGCAGTCGGGTTTTGGTCAACGCGGAGACAAGCGCCACCACCATGGTGATTCCGGCTGAAGGGCCGTCTTTAGGAACAGCGCCTTCAGGAATATGAATGTGGAAATCGTTTTTCTGGTAGAAATTTTTGGGTAGCCCCAACTCCCCGGCGCGTGAGCGCACATAGGTCATGGCCGCCTGCGCCGATTCTTTCATCACATCTCCGAGTTGCCCGGTGGGTACGAGCTTGCCATTCCCCGGAACTACCGAAACTTCTACGGAAAGGGTTTCGCCGCCAAACTCCGTCCAGGCGAGGCCGGTTGCAGACCCTATTTCCAGCGGGCCTTCGTTTTCGGCTCTCTTGAATTTGGGAATGCCCAGATATTTTTCCAAAACCGACGGGATGATTTTGACTTTGGTTTTCTTACCTTTTTCAACAACGGTTTTAACGACTTTTCTGCAAAGTGTGGCGATTTCCCTTTCCAGGTTCCGTACTCCCGCCTCGCGGGTGTAATCATGGATAATTCCATCCAAGGCTTTGTCAGTAAATGTTATATTTTTCTTGGTCAGGCCGTGTTCCGATACTTTTTTAGGCACGAGAAAACTTTTGGCGATGCCTATTTTCTCCTGATCGGTATAACCGGGAAGGCGGAGCACTTCCATTCGATCGAGCAATGGTTGTGGAATGGAGTGCAGGACATTGGCGGTACAGATAAAAAGGACATTGGAAAGGTCGTAATCGACTTCCAGATAATGGTCGTTGAAATTGGAGTTCTGTTCCGGATCCAGAACCTCCAGCAAAGCGGAGGAGGGGTCTCCTCTAAAATCGGCATTCATTTTGTCGATCTCATCGAGCATGAAAACAGGGTTGTGGACACCAGCCTTTTTGATGCCTTGAATGATTTTTCCTGGTAAAGCACCAATATAGGTTCTGCGGTGTCCGCGGATTTCTGCTTCATCCCGAATACCGCCCAGGGACACGCGGATAAATTTTCTGCCCATGGCTCGGCCAATGGATTGTCCCAACGAAGTTTTGCCGACACCCGGGGGCCCTACAAGGCAAAGGATGGGACCTCTTATTTTTTTGACCAGTTTCATCACCGCAAGGTGTTCGGTGATACGCTCTTTGACTTTTTCTAAACCGTAATGGTCTTCGTCCAGGATTTTCTGGGCTTCAGAGATTTTTATTTTTTCCGCTCCGGCGCCTTTTTTCCAGGGCAGGTCGGCAAGCCATTCGATATAGGTTCGCGCAACAGTAGCCTCTGCAGACATGGGTTGCATGAGTTCCAGCCGTTTTAATTCCTTAGTGGCTTTTTCATTAATCTCTTTGGGCATTTTTGCTTTCTTGATTTTTTGCTTGAGTTCAGCTATGTCGGTTTTGAACTCATCACGTTTGCCCAATTCTTTCTGGATAGCCTTGATCTGCTCGTTGAGATAAAACTCTTTCTGACTGCGTTCCATTTGTTTTCGCACCCTGCCATGAACGCGTTTTTCGATTTTAAGAACTTCCATCTCTGACTTGAGAATGTTGAGAAGTTTGGTCAGGCGGTCTGCCGGGTTCAGGGTTTCGAGCAGTTCCTGTTTTTCCTGGGTCTGAAAAACCATATAGGCGGCAATGGTGTCGGCATAACGGTGCGGTTCCAGAATATTGGCAGTGGCGGCCACGGCTTCCAGGGGAATTTTTTGGTTTAATTTTACATATTGGTCAAACACCGTTCCCACACTGCGCATCATTGCCTTGACGTCGGGTGTTAGCTGGTCGTTTTCATGAATGCGGCTGACTTCAACCTCAAAATAGTCCGGGTTGTCGATGAACGATTCAATACGTCCTCTCTGCAGACCTTCCACCAGGACTTTCATGGTTCCATCTGTCAGTTTGAGGATCTGGAGAACATTTGCCACCGTTCCCGTCTCGTAAATATCTGCAGGTTGCGGTTCGTTATTATTGGGATTACGTTGTGCGGAGAGGAAAATGCTTTTTTGTTCGGCCATGGATTTTTCCAGGGCCAGAATGGACTTCTCCCTACCTACAAACAGGGGCAGTACCATGAACGGGAAGACAATAATATCCCTTAAGGGGAGGAGCGGTAAGACAATTTTTTCGGAACCCATATATTAACTGGCCTGTTTCTTATTTTCGTAAACCAACATGGGCTTTTCGCCTTTGAGGACTACTTCTTCATTGATGACCACTTCTTCTATATCTGGCTGGGAAGGGAGGTCGAACATGATTTCGAGCATGGTCTCTTCCAGAACGGCGCGAAGGCCTCTTGCTCCGGTTTTGCGTGCGGTAGCTTTTTCGGCAATGGCTTTGATAGCGGTATCGGTAAATTTGAGCTTAACATTTTCAAACTCAAACAACTTTTTATATTGTTTGACCAAGGCGTTCTTGGGTTCGGTCAAAACTTTTATCATTGCCTCAATGGACAGCTCCTTAAGCGTGGCCACTGATGAAAAACGCCCGACAAATTCCGGAATGAGGCCATATTTGAGCAGGTCTTCCGGTTGTATTTTTTCGAGCGTGTCTTCCTTGTCAATTTCTTTCTTGGAAACGATTGTCTGTCCGAAACCGAGGCTTTTTTTACCGATGCGGTTGCGAATCAAGGAGTCCAGTCCAACGAATGCCCCGCCGCAGATGAAAAGAATATTGGTGGTGTCGACCTGTAGGAACTCCTGATGCGGGTGCTTCCGGCCTCCCTGCGGGGGAACGCTTGCCGTGGTGCCCTCAATGATTTTCAAAAGCGCCTGTTGTACCCCTTCACCGGAAACATCGCGGGTGATTGAGGGATTTTCTGACTTCCGCGAAATTTTATCGACTTCGTCTATATAAATAATTCCGCGCTCAGCTTTTTCAACATCGTAATCGGCATTTTGCAGGAGTTTTAAAATGATATTTTCAACATCTTCCCCGACATAACCGGCTTCGGTCAGGGTGGTCGCGTCCACAATGGTGAAAGGAACATCAAGAATCCGGGCAAGGGTCTGCGCCATGAGGGTTTTTCCGGACCCGGTAGGACCGATCAACAGCACATTGCTCTTTTGCAGTTCCACATCATCCAGGTCAAGGTTGGAGTCGACCCTTTTAAAATGGTTGTGAACAGCAACGGAAAGGATTTTTTTGCAACGTTCCTGCCCAACGATATACTGATCGAGGTGCTTGTATAAATCATGAGGTTTAAGAAGATGCTGGAAGTCTTCGCCCTTTTCCTGGGCCCACTCTTCCACCATGATTTCATTGCAAAGCTCAATACACTCGTCACAGATGTAGACGCTGGGTCCGGCAATCAGTTTTTTGACTTCTTCCTGGCTTTTCCCGCAGAAAGAGCAACGATAATTCCCGGTGGTTGTACTTTTCTTTGCCATAAAGCCCTCTCCAAAAGGGTTGGAATTGAGCCCACGAGCTCATTCTATTCGCTTTTCTTTTTGCCCTTGCCCTTATGGGCCTCGTCCCGGTTGCTGATCACGCTGTCAATGAGGCCGTAAGTCTTGGCTTCTTCCGCTGTCATATAATGATCCCGCTCGGTATCCTTGTTGACTTGGCTAACACTTTTTCCTGAGTGTTTGGACAGGATGGAATCCAGAATGGCCCGGATTCTGGTGATTTCTTTCGCCTGGATTTCGATATCGGTATGTTGTCCCTGAAACCCTCCGCTCGGTTGGTGGATCATGATGCGTGAGTGTGGCAGGGCAAACCGTTTTTTCGGTGCGCCAGCGGTAAGGAGCAACGCCCCCATGCTGGCAGCCTGACCAATGCAGATCGTTTGAACATCCGGTTTGATATATTGGATGGTGTCGTAGATCGCCATTCCGGAGCTGACCTGGCCGCCCGGACTGTTTATATAAAGGTAGATATCCTGATCGGGCTCATCGGATTCCAGAAACAGCAACTGGGCGATGATCAGGTTGGCCATATGATCATCCACTGCGCTTCCTATAAAAACGATTCGGTCTTTGAGAAGGCGCGAATAAATATCATAAGACCTCTCGCCCCGACTGGTTTGTTCAACAACAATGGGTACTAACTGGTTGTAAGTTTTGGTCATGGTTTTCTCTAGATTAGAAATGGGGCAAGGAAAAAACTTCTTTCTGGATCCGGTTGTGGTTCCGAAAGCGTTTTCGGCTTGTAAGTCATTAAAAAATAATTAGATATCTTCGTAATGGTTGTTTTTTAATTATCAGCAATTAAATCTTTTCTGTCAACTATTTCTTCTTTGATCGTCACCTTTTCCAGTGCGGCCTCAAGGGTTTTATCCCGTTTCATGCGATTGTGAAGTCGGGCCAGGATGCCATTTTTTTCCCATTCCCGTTTAATCTGTTGCAGGTTGCCCCCGCCCAGCAATTGGGACATGTTTTTGACTTCCTGTTCCAATTCTTCCTCGGTGACTTCTGCTTTCAGGTCCCGGGCCAATTGGTCGAGAATCAGTTCTTCCTGCAGGGCTTTCATGGCCGGTTCGCGATATTGCTTGAGTAGTTCGGGAGTTACCTCAATACCATGATCGTGGTCATGTTCATGGTCATGATGTGCGTGACTGCTTTCTTTCTCCTGTTTTTTTCTGGCCTGCTCGGCCATGAACTTGACCTGATCTTTCAAAAGCCCTTCCGGAAGATCTACCTGATTCAACTCGGTGATTTTTCCCGCCAATTTTGTTTTCACTGCTTTGCGGGCTTCCTTAAGTTCAAAACCTTCCAGTTCGGAGCGGACGCTCTGTTTCATATTGTCCATGCTTTCATAATTTTTGTCTTCCACACTGCGGGCAAACTCATCGTCCAGGTCCGGTAGTTTCTGCTCTTGAATGCCTTTCAACACAATTTGGAAATCCACATCTTTCCCGGCGATTTCCTTGTTGGGGTAATCTTCGGGGACCTGCACCTGAATGTCCCGGGTTTCGCCAATTTCCATGCCAATCATGCCCTTGTCCAGTCCTTCAATCAATTGCCCTGCCCCCGCCTGGATGATTTGGTCCTGCGCGGACCCGCCTTCAAAGGGTTGGTCGCCGAGCTTGCTGGTAAAATCTATTTTGAGTAAATCCTTATCCTGGGCGGGGCGGTCGGTCACGGTGACTGTCTTTGCCATACGCTGACGCATTACCTCAATGGTCTGGTTGACATCTTCATCGGTGATGCGCGGGATTGCCATCGCGAGTTCAATACCAGAGTAGTCTTGCAGTTTTATGGTTGGGAGTACCTCGATGGATGCGGAAACCGTGATATCCGTTCCGTCTTCGGCGCTGACTTCCAAAAGGTGGGGCTGGCCCACCGCTCTCAGGTCTTTTTCTACAATGGCGTTATTGAGCTCCTCGCTGATCAGGTTGCTCAAGACTTCTTTTTTGACATCCGGGCCAAACTGTTTTTCCAGAAGCGCGATGGGCACTTTTCCTTTGCGGAATCCGGGAACTTTAACCTCGCGCCCGAGCCTTTGATAATACTGTTTTACCTTTTTGTCGTATTCCTGGTGAGGGATTTCGAACTTGATTTTTTTGTTACAGGAATCAACGTCTTCGATTTCTATTTTCATAAGTTTCCAAAATGTTTAAAAGAGGTCTCTATTTATTCGCTAATTTTTTCTAAGCCCACTAGGCGTGGGGCCAGTGTGCGTTATATTTTTCATCAGCCTTCATGCCCCGAAGGGGTACCATCACTTTATTTGGCGAGCAACGAGTTATCTCGGCCCAACCAGCCCTTGCTATTTGCTATTCCCGTTAGGGAGGGTTTTCTCCCCCTCCACGGGTAGTGGTGCGGATGAGAGGACTTGAACCTCCACTCCGTAAGGAACATGATCCTAAATCATGCGCGTCTGCCAGTTCCGCCACATCCGCATTATATTTCAAGGGTTTACACGATGGCCTTTGACCCGGGTTCTTTGACTGTTTCAAAGGGGCATGAGCCCGCAGACAACCTGTAGAGCCAATATATCATTTAATAGAAACGGATTCTGCAAATATCTGGTCTCTTAAGAATTTTCATCCTTATCTATTTCAGAATGGAGGTGTGAAATTTCTTTCAGAAGCTTTTCAAAATCGACTTTTTCTTTTACGCAATAATTCCTGAGATAGGAATACATGATGAGGACGCAGGCCCATTCGTCAAAAACTTCTCCGCTTTTTTCACACCGTTTTTCCAAAGCGGAAAAACTGTCTTCGATCTGTTCCAGCAGTTTGCAGAAATTGACGACCTCGTTGTTTTCATCCAAATCTTCATGAACAGCCAATGTGCCAGATTCTTCGTCAATTTGTGATTTTTTGAGCTCCTTGTACTGGTCTTCTATCTGTTTTAGGCGGATTCCAGAATTTTCGCAATAAAGACGCAGATTACTGAAGGCGATGAACAGGCATTCGTACCCGCCGATTTGGCGAGGCTCTTCATTTTCATCAGAAACCAGTTCAGCAATATCATCTTCAACGGCATCGAACATTTCGAAAAATTCATCGAGCCGGGTCTCGTTTTGAGATTCGTGGTGTTCCATTATTTCCGTATTGATCGGGGTTTACGGTCTTTTGGAACGAGCAGGGTTCCGGCAGGGTAGTAGCCTTTCGGGACTGTCAGGCCGGGATAGATCCAGACATCTTTTCCGATCAATGTGCCAGGGCAGACGATGGCATTACAACCCAGTTCAACATTGTCGCCGATCACCGCACCCAGTTTTTCCATTCCGGTATCCAGGATTCCAGAGTCGAGAGGGACTTGGATAGGGTTGATATAGTTCTTGCGTTTTTCGTCGGCACTTCTCAATTGCAGATTGGCCAGTTTCGATCCCGCTCCCAGGTTGACATGGCTTCCTATAATACTGTCACCGATATAGTTGAAATGGCCCGCTTCGGTATGATCCATGAGAATGCTGTTTTTCAATTCGGTGGCATGGCCGACCACGCAGTGGTTTCCGATCAGGGCGTTTCCACGGATATAAGCTCCTTGCCGGATGTCGCAGTTCTCACCAATCATAGCGGGGCCTTTGATAATGGCCGAAGGTTCCAATTGTGTCCCTTTACCAATGAAGATATCCAGTTCGTTCAAATAAACGGGTTCAGCCAGATCGATCCAGTCCTGGACGTAAAGCCCTTGTTCACCTCGGTGGTAACTGGCGGAATCCAGGGTGGTCCTTACCCCAGGTAAATGGGAGATATGAGATACACTCTGGGCTTTTTTGCGCATCATCTGTTTCAGCCGGGGTCCCAGTGTTGTTAAAGGTTCCCATACGTGCTCACAATCGGCAAAAATCTCCCGATAAGGTTCGCTCAGGTCTGAAAAAAACAGGTTTAAATCTTTCATCTTTAAAAGTTCTAGTTCTTTTTGTTAAAAAACAACCCCCTCAATTCCCCCTTGTCGGGGGAGGAAAGGGGTCTGTTGAGCCGGACCACGCCCAGCAGGAATATAGCAAAAACTCATTAAGCCGAGACAACTCTTTGCTCGCCAGCAAAAGCTATTACCCCTTCGGGGCACGAAAGCTAAGGAAGAGTATCACGTGCACTTTGCCACCGGCGGTTCGCCGGCTAGTGATTTATGTACCATTTGCCAAGAGGAGTCAGGCGGTTTCCCTCGAGGCTTAATTTAATAAGGTTCTGCTTTCTCATTTCGTTAATCAGCCTGGATTTGTACTGGTTTTTTATTTCCAACTCTTTGTCGATTACTGGTCGGGAAGCAATTTGGCTGAGGGCATACAATTCCAGTTTATAAAAAAGGTTGTCACGGTTTTTAAGTAGGGAGAACAAAAGTTTAAGAACCTCCAGCCCTATTTTTTTCAGTTTCCCGGCATCCAATTTTCTTCCCCGCAGGTTAACGCTGATTTTGTTTTCGGTGCCGGAATTTCTTACAAAGATACCGGCTTTTCCTCCTGAAAGGGAAATATATAACATATCCGGGTCGTCAGGGAAGTTTCGAGTCTTGGCGGAGTACCCACTTTGTTTTGCGCTTTGAAATAGTAGCCTCTTAACTTTTCCCCATACTTGAGAATCTCTGCAAAATAGTTCCTGACAGATATAATACGTGTAAAGAGTGGATTTGAATCCGGGTGAAAAAGGTTGGCGAACAGACTGGATATACCTTTTGGGTGACAGGGTTGTTGCCAGATGCTCGGTGGCGGAAAAGGAGTTGAGAGCACTTTTTAATCCATTGCCGAAGTATATCGGCACCTCTTTCCAGTTGGGGAGCGTTAAGAAAGCGGTGGTGA
>JAPKCW010000081.1:0-8680 GCA_028822815.1 Nitrospinaceae bacterium
CCAGCGTGATACCCCATCCGGGGCATGCGTGATGTCCTCCTCAAGAATTAGAAACAAAGTCAACTGCTTGGAAAAAATCGTAAGTCTGTTTTTCACAAAAAGCGAACTCAACCACTAACTTTAGGGAATATAATTCCCAAAAATGGATCCCGCCACAGTTTCCAAAATAAATTTTTTTCATTAACCAGTTTCAGGTGCGAAATGCAGGGTAGGGAGTTAACCTTAAATTCTTATATTTAAAGAAGAAAAAAGGAATGTGTGAGGGGTCGGAGAAAAGGCGTTATGCCCTGCTCAGGGCATAACGCCTTTTCTCTCTTATTCTCCCTTGAAAGTGGAGCGGATATGAGCAATCACATCCGCCAGGCTTTGAGGCGGTATAGTCATGCCCCAGTCCGGCATATTTGGGGATTTACCAACACTCTTTCCACCATAATAAACCAGGTTATATAAATAATCCGGCGGGTAATCAGAAAGTGGCAGGTCCGCATGGACTGCGGGTTTTGGGTCCAGCCCTTTGGCTCCCGGTCCATCCCCCTTACCCTGAGGCCCATGGCATTGCACACAGTACTCTTTATAGACTTTGGCTCCGCGTCCTGCATCCGCTTTTTTGAAAGTCTCTGATTCCCACGGTTCATAGAATTTAAAATCCTTCACGCCAAGAGTCATCAAATAACCAATAATATGACGTGCTTTACGAAGACTGATATCGGCCAGGTATTCGCCGCTGTGCGGAGTGAAATCCTGAGGGTTTTCCGCGAACCGGCTCCACCAGTCCAGCCTGTATCGGTTACCCGCATCATAAAGGTTTACGCTGATTGGGCCGCCTATATTATTGCCCTCATCATCCTTGATCTGGTGGCATCCCAGGCACGAATATTCGCGAAAAATATCAGCCCCCAAACTCGCCTCCATTTCTGTAAAGGTAGACATATCGACAAAACTTTTTTTAACCCTGGGGTCAAGGTAAGTCTTTTCCATGTAACCGGCAATCACTGTGGCTTCTTCCCGTGTCAAAATCATATGCTTTCTTGAAAAGTGAAAACTTTTATCCCAGCGATAACTATTGGGATAGAGGTTTTCCTCCTGGCCCATCAACCAGCGGATCAACCAGGAGTGCTGGTATTTCACACCACTCCACATCAAATCGGGTGCTTTCAGATCAAACTTTGATTTCGGTTTGCCTTCAAACCGATGGCAGTTTTTGCATTGGCTGTTAATTATTTTTTCGGCGAATCCATCATCCCCCGCCCACAACCCAGAAGGGACAATTAAAATGACTAGTAGGATCGTGAGTCCTTTGACTACTAATCGCCACATAACTTTTCTCCTATCAAACAGTAATAACTATTAAGCTCTCAGGAACTTTTTTATAAACAAAATTAACTGCCAGATTTCCTCGGACTTTAAAGTGGATTTATGGGCCGGCATGGCCGTACCGCGGGACCCATTTTTAATGATCCAGAATAACTGACCGTCTGGTAGATTCTTCATTACCTCAGCACAAGCAAAGTTTCTCGGGGGCGGGTCCAGCCTTCTCGCCAGACTACCATTGCCATTTCCCCTGGCCCCATGACATAGCTTGCAGGCTGTAGGTTTGGCATCCTGGTTATAAAGTCGTTTTCCTTTCGCCAGGTTCTCCGGAGTGGGTGAAACCGGATTTTTCTTTTTTAAGTACCGGCCCGGGGCGTTACGGGTTTTGCGGTTTTGTGGACAGATTCCAGAAACCCGCTGTACCTGAAACGAACCGGGAACGGCCAAACCTTGAACCTGCGGAACATAAGCAGGCTCGGCCACAACTGCTTTCACTTCACCAAGCAAAAATACTGCAAAGGCCAAGCCAAAAACCCGGACCATCTTTTACTGACGCCTGGATTGAGGGAACTGGCGCAAATAGTGAACAATCTGCCAGATTTCCCGGTCCTCGAGATCTTTAAAAGCCGGCATGCCCGTCCCTTGGGAACCATTACGAATGATCCAGAACAACTGGCCGTCGGAAATTTCTTTCATCGTTTCTTCGCAAGTGAAATTCCTCGGTGCTGGGTTCAGTCCCTGCGCCATAATGCCCAATCCATTTCCATTCACGCCATGGCAAATTTTGCAGGCCATCGGTTGCACCTCCAACTGAAATAAAGATTCTCCTGAATAAAGAACTTCCCGGCTGGGTTTAAGCGGGTTGGTCTGGTTGTGGATATCCTCGGGAGCCTGAACCGTAAACCGGCCTTGCGGACAAATGCCATCTCCGGCAAAGCCTTGCCCATGATGCCCCTTATGGTGACGCAAATTATACCGGCGCCCATGGCCCAAAGGCGGCCCGGCCCATACCTCGGCAACCACCCCGAACAGTAATAGCCCAAGGATCACCCCCACTATGCTTTTCCTATTACTGCTGAAACCCTGCATCATAATTTAAGTTTTATTCTGATTAGTTGCTTGGAGAAAACGTTCGAATGAAATGGATCACACTCCAGCCTTCTTCCTCACTGATATCCTTGCCCACTCGTACGGGCATCTGCGTTCCTGCGCTCCCGTTCCTCAACACCCACATGATCTCGCCATCGGTCCTGATCTCCTGCCATTTTGCATCGGTGAAATCTCTCGGCGAGTGGCCGGGAAGTTTCACCCCCTTGCCATCGTGGTTGTGGCAGGTGACACACAGGCCTTTGCCAAAATAAATTTTTCGACCTGCTTCTATCCTTTCAGGGGTTGCGGGATAAGGATTATCCATATCCTGAAGTTCTTCTAATAGTTCAGAAGGAACCCTCGGTTCATAGATATCCAGGTGAAACGCGCCTGCCACTCCGCCCCAAACAAACAAAAGAGCAAAGGCAACTTTCAGGGTTAAATCATTCGCTCGCATCGTATTGATACATTATCAGGGGAAGATTATTGAAAGTATTACCCCTTCGGGGCACGCGTGATGTCCTCTTCCTAAGTCTTTACCCGTGGGAGGGAATATAGCAATTACTTTTTAAGCCGAGATAACTCTTTGCTCGCCTAATCAAGCTATTGCTAGTTGCCGCCGGTCACCGGCCGGACTAGTCGCAGGAAGGCATCGGTGCCCGATATTTTATCCTGATAAACCTGACCGCCTTCATCTTTGAAGGAAACCGTTATGGCTTTATTACGTTTTTCTTCGCTGGTCCAGGTACTCCAACCTGCGCCTTCAGGAAACATATTGTCGATAAAAATTTTATCGCCATCCTTATCTACGTTACGCTTGCGCCGGTCATACAAAGTGGCAGCTTCTTCAGGAGTAGGCAAACGCCAATCATCGTAACCGGCGAAATTTTTATTGCTCATGCGCTGGGCATACTCATTTGCCGTATACCAGTTGACCCATTTGGCATTCATTTGCCAGTAGTCCCGGGTCATCCAGAGCAAACCGGTTTTCCGGTCAAGGGTGGTACCGTTTCCATAATTGGCAAACCGTTTATCGGCAGATTCCGCAATCGGTTTTTGATTCGCCAAGCCCTCGGCCCAAATATTGGCGCTAAAGAACAGAGCAATAATAGCGATCCCTGTTCCTATGGTATTGCGTAATAACATATTTCCACTCCCTATTTGGTAGCGATATAAATCACCCCAGCTACCCCATTCGGGGCATGAAGGCTGAGGAAAAATATAACTCCCTCTTTGTAAAAGAGGGGTCCATTGAAGCCCCCCATTTCACGAAGGGGGTCGGGGGGATTTGCCTTTTCAGTAGCCTATAATTCTACCTGCTCGCCAAACTCAAGTAAACGTGGAAATCCCCTTGAACCGGTTTTCGGCTTCCGGTAAACTGGTATAAGAACTCTATCAAGGTCCCTCCTATGAAATCTTTTCGCAATCATAAACGCATTGCGCTTTTCACTGCCCTGCTTATCCTGGGTTTCAGCACTACCGTGTTTGCCCACTCCAGAGATAAGGATCGGTGGGACAATAAATATGACACTGAAGTTTATTTGTTTGGTGAAAACCCCATTCCTTTCCTGGTGAAAAATGTTCACCTGCTGCCGAAAGGCAAAGTTCTGGATCTCGCTATGGGGGAAGGGAGAAACGGGGTTTATCTCGCCACTCAAGGGTTCGATGTTATTGGCTTAGACATTTCCGCCACGGGTCTCAAAAAAGCCCATAAACTGGCAGAAAGAAACAACGTCACCATTGAGACACAAGTGGTCGATCTCGAAAGTTTTACACTTGCACCCAACACCTATGATGTGATCCTTTGCACCTATTATATGCAAAGGGATCTTTTCAAACAATTCCAGTCTGCCCTGAAACCCGGCGGCATGATTGTTGTTGAGACTTATAATATCGACTACCTGAAATACGCCCGGTTCAGCCGAAAATGGGCGCTCGACACCAACGAACTACTTGATATTTTCAAAGGTATGCGAGTCATCCGTTATCAGGATTATGATAACGGCAAAGAAGCCTATTCCAGCATCATCGCGCAAAAACCCTGAGTGAACTCGGTCGAACGATTATTCATTACCCTGGCCAACCTGTTTCCCGTCTGGGTACTGACCGGTGCTGGGCTGGCCCTGTGGAAACCGGAAACGGCGACATGGTTTCAACCCCACTGGATACCCTATTTTCTCGGCCTCATCATGCTGAGCATGGGGCTGACCCTGAGCCTGGAAGACTTTTCCCGCGTCCTCAAAATGCCCAAATCCATTTTGCTCGGCGTTGGCCTGCAATACACCATCATGCCGGGCCTTGGCTATGCGCTGGCCTTAGGCTTTAACCTTCCAATCGATTTTGTTGTCGGACTCGTCCTGGTCGCCTGTTGTCCCGGCGGGACCGCATCCAATGTTGTCTGTTTCATTGCCCGAACCCATGTCGCTCTTTCGGTAAGCCTGACCACATGCTCGACCCTTCTGGCTGTTCTGCTCACTCCCTTTCTGACCACATGGTGGGTGGAGTCCATCTCCCTGGAACAAACCGGTTTAAAGGTAGATGTAGATACCCTGGGGCTTTTACTCAAAACCCTCAAGGTGGTCATCCTCCCCGTTTTGCTGGGGATTTTTCTGAACCACTTTTTCCACCGCGGGGTTAAAAAAGTGGAAGCCTACACCCCCTTTGTCGCCGTGCTTTCTATTGTGTTTATTGTGGACTTTATACTGGCTGATAAAAAATCCGCCATCCTGGAAATCGGCGCTTCATTAATAGTTGCCGTGCTTTTGCTTCACCTGTTGGGATTTATATTGGGATATGTGTTATCCCGCCTGCTCAAGTTTACCGAGCGGGACGCTCAAACCGTATCGATTGAGGTAGGGATGCAAAACTCCGGTCTTGCGACCGAACTGGCAAGGAGCAATTTTCCTGCATACGGTTTGGCAACCGTACCCGGTGCCATCTCCGCCCTCACCCATTGTATATTAGGCAGTATCGCCGCCGGCCTGTGCCGGTGGCACAATGCCTCTACTCGCAACAGGGATCATTGAAAAGGAAATCAGTTCAGATTCGTTCTATCGCCCTCTCTGCGCCGCCCATACTGCAATGTCTTCACTGCGCAGACCATCAGCACGATGAACCAGAAGGCAAGGAATTTTTTCTCCTGAGAAAACGCTTGTTTGGCGGTGCGAAACGGGAGCTTAGGATCATGAAGAAACAGAGGCTCTTCCTGAACATAAATCCTGAGAACCCCATCATCGATCATTTCCTCATCCTTACTCTTAGGAATCAGGGTCAACTGGAAACCATCGGAAAATTTGGGTCGCCTGCTGATTGAAATTGTAATGGTATCGGGTGAGGTATTGGTCAAGCGGAAATGCACCTTGTTATCCCTGGCGAAATAAGACTGGGGAAAGCTCTCCACCCAGCCTTTTCCCAAGCGGGGATGATTGCTCACAAAAATCTTCTTTTCTTCCCCGGCCTGAATATCCAGAATTTCAATTCTCACAGCAGAATCAATCGGTTGGTCAAGAAAAAGACCTGTCTTTTTCACCCGGCCCTTTTGTAAGGAAATTTCCTGATTCAGGCTTGCTCCGGATGGCAGTTCCATTTGCCTGAACTGCGGTTCGTAATAAAAATTGGAACTGCGGATAAAAAGATAATCCTTGATATAGACTTTCAACGCGGGGTGTGAAAAGAAGGAGAGCGCTATGAGAAAAACCATTAAGAGCCCGGGATACACAAGAATCGCTGCGGACTTTCTAACCGGCGAAGTATCCGGTTTTTTAAAAACACCAGGTTTAAAGTCAAACAGGATGGACAATTGATGAACAACTACAAAGACCGTCAGAACAAAAATAATCAGAATGGCGGTTTTAGCATGAAACCCGGAAGGGGAAAAAAAGTAGGTGATGTCCATCCACCCCGGAAAGCTCATGAAAAAATCCGGAGACAGGGGAGCCAGAATACCGAGGAACGTCTGCTTATCACTGAGATTAGCGAAAAACAGCAGAAACACAATCACGCCATAGATACCGACATATTTCCTGTGCTCATGAAAAAACAGAAACCAGAACGGCGTGATCCATGCGTAATAATGAATCTTCAAAGGCACGCACAAAAGCAACAACAAACAAATGAAGACATACCTCAAAACATCTGAAAAATTACCCCGATACCTGAAACCCACATGATAAAAAACCGCAAGATATCCCAGAACCTTGAACCCCTTGCTCAATGCAAGAACCCATCCCCAGGCCAGGCCCTCGGAATAAGACGCACCTGTCATCCGCAAAAATACAAGCCCTCCGGAATGGATCACAAACGGCAGGTAAACCACAAGCAGGGGAACTAGAATCCAGCCGACCGTTTTCATTTTTTCCCGCCAACCTTCTGCCAGAAGAAACGGAAGGGGCAACAGGACCAGCGTAAACAACTTGAACGGCACGCTCAAGGCAAAACAAAACCCCATCCATCGGGTGCTTCTTTTGACTTTGTAAAGATAAATTCCGAGTACGATGAACGCGATGGGGACGATTCCGCTTTGCCCGAACAGGTATTGAGAATATAGGAGCACCACCGATCCCGCCCACCAGGAAATATAGGATTCCTTTTCTTTTTCTCCCGCAACGATTTTTAAAATGCAAAACAGGATAAGAAGGTCGCAGGCCAAATACAGCGTTTTCCAGAGAAACAGTACTTTAAACTTCGCCTCGCTACCAGGATAAGAAAACGCCGCCCCGCCGTCTCTCAGTATTGAAGGAAACTGCTCGATGACCTGACGCATCCAAACGCTGTATTCCGGATCGGCGAAGAACTGAGTGAGCCCTGACCACAAACCAAAAAAATAGTAATGCAAGGGTTGATATGAATACAAAGCGGCGGCAGGATCAGAAAAATATTCAACCAGATGCGAGTAAACATCTAAAATCCCATCGTTTAAAAAAAGAAAGGGCGTTGCGAATATAAAGAACATGTCGGGGTGACCGGCCCATGGAATCAAGAGAAGACGCATGAACAGGCCAAACCCGATCCACTTTTTACAGCATGGGCTCAACGATGGAAAAGAAAGCAATTGGGTCATTATCAAAACATATCCCAGGTGAGGAGCTGTTCGGCAGATATGGCCACCTTTGGGGATTTCCCAAGTACACGATCCAGCTCATTGGGGGGAATGCCGGTTCCCGGACGCTTGCAGGCCAGCATGGCCGGTTCCAATGGCGTACCAGCGGGGATATCGATCCGGGCCACCAGGCTGCGCCTGGCGGATTGCCGGACCGGAATTTCTGACTCTTGAATTTTCTTTTTTCCATCACCGAGGATTTTTGTGACATTAAGGAGTTCTGATTTCAACTGGCGAAGGTCTTCCGGTTGCATGGATATCGATTGGTCCACCCCCGGCAGATTACGGTCGAGGGTAAAATGTTTTTCTATAAGCACCGCGCCCAGGGATGCCGCGACCACGGCAGACAAATTGTCCAAAGTATGATCGGACAACCCCACCGGCAATTCAAACTTACTCCGCATCCCGGCCAGACAAGCCATGTTCATCTCCTCATACCGGGAAGGATAATTAGACACGCAATGAAGAAGGATGACGGAACTTGCCTTGCGCAACGCATGCAGAGCCTCGCCGATTTCTTTTTCGTTACCCATTCCCGTTGAGAGCACCACCGGCAGATCCGTTTCAGCCGCTCTTTCAAGAAACGGTGTGTAAGTCAAATCCGGAGAAGCGATTTTCAGCGCCGGCATTCCAAGTTCCACCAGCATATCCAGCGAGGCATCATCAAAAGGAGTAGAAAACAGCGGGACATTTAATTTACCGGCGTAAGCAATGAGATCTTTGTAATCTGCACGGGAAAGTTCGTAGCGTTGGAAAAATTCATAGAAGGGAATTTCATTGCCCGGATGGTCCGGGTCATCGGCTAGCAGGGACATTGAAATCATCTCGCTGGCCACAAACGTTTGCAGTTTCACCGCATCGGCACCGTTTTTAGCGGCGGACTCTATCATGCGTTTTGCCAGTTCCACATCCCCATTATGGTTGAAGCCGATTTCCGCCACGAGAAAAGCGGGATGCCCTGCCCCCAAGAGTTTGCCGCAAAATTTAAAACTGTCGTTATCATTCATGCAATCTATTCCTTAATTTTTTACCATATAGATAGCGGCCTGGTCCCCTTGCGACTCCCGATTAAGCTTGTCGGCCATTTTTTTGTAATCTTCAATCTGGGTCTTGGTAAAGATAGACTTCGCAGGATTTTTCCCATAAGAATTTTCTGCCATCAATGGTATATCCTTTAAATAT
>JAPKCW010000318.1:0-1859 GCA_028822815.1 Nitrospinaceae bacterium
AATGCATTACCAGTAAGATCTATGGTTTGCAATTTTGGCAGGCATTTACTTTTAGACAATGCCTTTGCCCCTTCATCCGTAATCTGGTTTTTCCTGAGATCCATGATCTCCAGACTGCTCAGAGACTTGGCCTTAGCCAGGTATTTCAACCCCTCATCACCGATCCGGTTTTCTGATAATGCCAAGGAAGTCAAACTTCCCATATTTGGGGATTCGGCCAAATGCCGGGTCCCCTCCGGTCCAATCTCATTCCACGCCAGTCGCAGGGATTTAAGATTGGGAAATTTTTCGGATTCGGCCAAATATTTTATGCCCTCATCGCCAATTTTGTTTTTATACAATTTCAGGGATTCCAGATTAGGCATTTTGTCGGATTCGGCCAATGCCCGGGCAGAAAGCGCAGTTAGTTTTTTTCCGTTGATGGTCAGTCTTCTGACCTGTTTGATGGACCGCGATTTTGCCATCTCCTGCACTGCGTCATCGCCAAATTTGGCGTAAGTAAAATCGAGGGTTTCGTAGTCGCGGCTCAATTTGAATCCGCTCTGAATCAATCCCTCGATGTTGTAAAATTTTTTCACAATGAACTCCCTGTCACAAAGAATCAAAAAACTGTTTTAAGGTGGTGAAGTAGGAATGCGCCATCATCATATCGTTGTGCCCCACCCCTTCCAGTATTTCAAGATGTTTTATTTTTGACCCGGCATTATCATAATTCAACTGGGCCTCCAGCGGAGATATCAAAAAATCGTCAGCCCCATGCATGATAAAAAGCGGACACTTCACTAAACGGATCTTCTGGCTATTATTAAAAAGGGCATTTTCTTCCGGCGTGGTCTTGTCTATTTTCAATCCCCGTCTTTCTACCAGCGGAATGGGGTCAGCATAACCACTTTCGAGAACACAACCGGCTATATCAGAATGTTTGGCACAAAGCTCCAGAGTCGGTGCACTGCCCAAAGACCGGCCCATGATACAGACTTTTTCTTTAAACTTATGATTTGATTTAAGGTGATTAAAAATTTTATGGGCATCTTCCAGCGCGGCTCGGAGAGTCGGTGTGCCCGTGCTCCTGCCATAACCGCGAAAATCGGCAACGATCAGTTCCGCTCCCAGCGCATTAAAATGTCCGGCCAAATCATCATAGTCCGACACAATCTCCCCATTACCGTGAAAGAACAATAAACTGAATCGGGCTTCTGGCGATGGGTGCCTGCGAAGATGAATAAACGTTTCGGGCTCCACTTCCACTTTAATTTCATCGGTATTTTCAGGCGTGGGAGCGGTGTCCCCTCGGGGGAAAAAGAGATTGCCATTAAAAGCAGGTGAATCAAAAACTGACGATGTAAGGTTTACCATTAATAATTATCACCTAAACTTATAAATTATTAAATTTTTTTTGTTATAGCCGCTAAAGACGGCATTTTGAAAAAAATTGAAATCTGTTTGGATTCATGCCAGAATGACTGCCTCGAAAAGACGCCTTTTCATTTTGAAATTTTGGCCGGGCATCGTGTTTGCTGGGTCTTTCATTTATAACCCAATTAAAAAATAAGGTGAAGTCTAATGTTAATGGAAATTGCCCCCATTGAAAAGCTGTTTAAGTCCTACGCTAGCATTTGTGATGCCGCCCGCAAAAACCTGGGCCGCGATCTGACCATCGTTGAAAAAATTCTTTATACACATTTAGACCCTGCAACTGATTATTCGAAACTCGAGCGTGGGTCTTCCGACATTTATTTGATTCCAGACAGGGTAGCCATGCAGGATGCCACTGCCCAAATGGCAATTCTCCAGTTTATGTCAGCAAAATGCCCAAGGTGGCTGTTCCCACGACTGTCCACTGTGATCACTTGAACCAA
>JAPKCW010000082.1:0-8618 GCA_028822815.1 Nitrospinaceae bacterium
GTGGAGTCCATTCGTGAGTTTGATGTGTTATCCCAAGTGTCCATCGACCAGCTGGAAGCGGTGAATATACTTCCTGTGCGGGAGCTTTGCCTGAGCGAAATTGAAAAAAAGCATGGGGTGGAGGCCATCAAAAATTTTGCCGAAAAAAATGGGTGCGACCGTTTGGCCCTGAAGGAGCTTCTGGAAAAAACTCAGCATCTCGGGGTGTTTTCCGGGATGGAATATCTGGCCCCTTTTTTCTATTCTACTCGCGAATCGCTTTTTGATTATTTGCACCCGGATTCTTTAGTGGTGCTTGATGAGAGAGACCAACTTCAGGCCAAATCTGAGCAGTTTCAAAATCTCATCGATACAGAATATCACTCGGTTAGGGAAAATGGGGATGTCGCCGCTTCTCCCGAAGAACTGTATTTAGCGATGGATGAGTTTAATGATTATGTGTCGAAATTCAAGGGATGTGTTGTTTTAAATACCTTGAAAACCTCGGATGAAGAAGCAGACCGGACACTCGGCCTGGAGGTGAAACCCATTCCTTCGTTGGCAGGGAAGTTTGATACTTTCAGCGAACAAGCCCTTAAATGGCAGGAGGATGAAAATAGAGTGGTGGTCGTTGCTCCCACAAAGGGGCAGGTTCGCCGTATTCATGAGTTGCTTCATGATTGGGGACTTGAAATCGATGTGGACCTTGGAAGAATCAGTGAGGGCTTTCAATTAATTGCATGCAATCAGGTTTTCATTGCGGAACACGAAATATTTGGAAGAACCCACAAACATCGGCACCGCAGAAAACCCCGTTCTCAAGTTTTTCTAAGAGGGCTTAAGGATTTAAAAGAAGGTGATTTTCTGGTGCATATTGATTATGGCATTGGCTTGTATCAGAGAACCCGGGAACTCCAAACCGGGGTGGGCGGGGGAGAGTTTTTGGAGATCCTCTATGCCGATGACGAAAAACTGTATCTTCCTATGGAGGGGCTTGGGCTAGTTCAAAAATATGTGGGGTCAAAGGAAACCCCACCTCCCTTGAGTAAAATGGGGGGAGCCGCTTGGAAGCGCCAAAAGAAAAAAGTCAAGGAAGCGATTCAGGAAATGGCAGAAGATTTGCTGAAACTTTATGCTTCCCGGGAACTTACTAAAGGCCATGCCTATTCGCACAATACTATTTTGATGCGGGAGTTTGCAGATGCGTTCGAATATGAAGAGACCGAGGACCAATTGAAAGCCATTGAGGATGTAGAGGCGGACTTAGAAAAGGACAAGCCCACCGATAGATTGATTTGCGGGGATGTTGGATATGGTAAAACGGAAGTCGCCATGCGAGCGGCTTTCAAGGTAGTTCTGGATAAAAAGCAGGTTGCTGTATTGGTTCCAACCACTATTCTTGCCCAGCAACATGTGCAGACATTTCGGGAACGTTTTCACGAATACCCGGTGAACATTGACATGGTCAACAGGTTCCGAACTCCCCGTGAACAAAAAGAGACTCTGGCAGAACTGAAAAAGGGCAACGTCGATATTATTATAGGAACGCATCGATTGTTGTCAAAGGATGTGAAGTTTGCCTCACTCGGCTTGATCATTATTGACGAGGAACAACGGTTTGGAGTCAAGCACAAGGAAAAGTTGAAGAAGCTTAGGAATTCTGTAGACATCCTCACACTTACGGCTACACCGATTCCCCGTACACTGCATTTTTCCCTGATGGGAGTGCGTGATTTAAGCATCATCGAAACACCACCCGTTGATCGCCTTGCGGTTAAAACCTTTATTCGAAAGTTCGATGAAAAAGTGATCCGTGAGGCAATAATGCGGGAAGTAGACCGGGGCGGACAGGTGTTTTTTGTGCATAATAAAATTCACAGCATCCATTCCATCGCCGCAATGATTCGGCGGGTGGTTCCCGGAGTAAAAATAGACATTGCCCATGGCCAATTGCCGGAACATCAACTGGAAAGAGTAATGAAAAAATTCATGGATAAGGAAGTTGATCTTTTACTTTGTACGTCTATTATTGAATCCGGGCTCGATATACCTTCCGCCAATACCATCATTATCAATCGCGCGGATCAATTCGGACTGGCCCAACTTTACCAATTGCGTGGAAGAGTGGGTCGGTACAAGCATCAGGCCTATGCCTATTTGTTAATCCCGGGAACGGGCGGTTTGAAGGACGAAGCTCGGAAACGTCTTAGTGCTATTGAGGAAATGAGTGAACTTGGGGCGGGCTTCCAGCTTTCGGCTCGTGATATGGAAATCCGCGGAGTGGGCAATATGCTGGGGCACAACCAATCTGGACATATTGCATCAGTCGGTTTTGACCTTTATTGCAAGCTTGTTGAGGATATGGTGAAAGATATTCGTGGAAAAAAATCCGATCCCAGAATTGAGACGGAACTGGATTTGATGGTTAAAGGATTTATTCCCAAGGATTATGTGCCAGATTTGAACCAGCGTCTGGATTTTTACCGAAGGATACAGGTAGCCAGCGAATATGAGGAAGGCTTGGCAGTAGCGAGTGAATTAGAAGATAGGTATGGTCCGCACCCTGAATCGGTTGCAAAACTTCTGGCCCTTTTAGAGATACGTATGCTATGCCAGAAAATCCATATTTCCAAAATTGAACTGAAACATAATGATGTGTACTTACATCTTTTGCCTTCAACGGCTATCAACCCAGAAATACTAACTTCTTTGTTCGATGAACGCTTGAGTATGCAGTCGGAGTATAAGATTAAAATTCGCTTGGATCGCAAGGGATGGAAAACGGATTTGAAACTTGTCGCAAATTATCTGCAAAGGCTGGCAAATTCGTTGCTTCCGGTTGAGATTGATAATGAATAAATGGCTTAAAGGAATTGCCTTAGGGATGTGCCTGGTTTCTTGCTCCAATGGTTCCTCTTCCTCCGATGAATTGCTTGATAGCGTTGCCATCGTAATTGTAAACAATGAAGAAGTCTCTATGGAGCAGTTTAAGGCGGGATTTAATGTGTATAAGAAGAAATTCCGTGTGCATAGCACCGAAGAAATCTTACCGGAAGAATTAACTTGGCTCAAAAACAGAGTTGTAGAGCAAATTGTTCATAATACGCTTTTAAGACAGGAAATAAAAAAGAATGAAATCGAGATCAGTCAGGAAGAACTGAATGAGGTTTTGTTGAAAGCGGAGGCAGGATATCCTGATGATTCGTTTAAAAGACAGCTGGAATTTGTGGGATTGACCCGAAAAGAATGGGAATATACTATAGAAAACAACTTGTTGATAAAAAAATTGATTAGCAATTTGGTCAATAGTAAAGTATCTGTAAGTGACGGAGAAATGCGCCGTTATTTTGAGGCCAATGAGTCCAGGTTTCATAAGCGTGAGCAAGTAAGAGCCCTGCATATCATGGTTGAGACGGAAGAGGAAATCCATCTAATTCAAAAAGAATTGCAGTCGAAACAAAAAGATTTCTCTGAGTTGGCCGAAGAATTTTCGCTGGGTCCGGAAGGAACTCGGGGCGGGGATTTAGGTTATTTTGAGGCCGGTCAAATGCCTGAAGAGTTTGATAATGTTTTCAAACTGAAGATTAATGGTGTCAGTGACATCATTCGCACTCCTTATGGTTTTCATCTGTTCAAGGTCGTTGACAAAATTAAAGAACGTAAAATGAGCTTTGATGAATCTGAAAAATCAGTTGAACAAGTTCTGTTGCAGGAACTTCAAGAGTCAGCTTTTCAGAAATGGCTGGTTCAGTTAAAAGAGAAATCGGAGATTGAGATCAAGTATGATTTTCTTGAAAAAATCCACTAAAGCTGGGTTTATCTTGTCTTTGTTGTTGCCGTTGGTTTTTGGGCTGTTGTCGGCTCATGCCAGGGTTCTCGATAAGGTGGCCGCAAAAGTGAATAGCGAAATAATTACTTTAAGCGCTATTGAAGAACGGGCCGACATATTGGGGCAGAAGTATGTGGGCGCTCCTGTCAGCATTTCGGACCAGGACCTGTTGAAAGAAGCGCTGAATATGATTATTGAAGAAAAGCTTCAGATTCAGGAGGGAAAAAAATTCGGCTTTGTTATAGATGAAGATGCCGTAGATGCAGCAGTTGAGGAAATTAAAAAGAAAAATAATCTTGCGGATGGACAGTTGCTGGAAATGTTGAAGCGGGAAGGGAGGACTCTGAAATCCTATAAAAACCATATTCGAGATCAGATAATGGTTTCAAAAATCACCCAGTTTGAAATTGGTAACCGGGTGAAAGTTAGCGAGAAGAGCATAATAAAATATTACAAGAAAAATCAAAAAGAATTCTGGGAAGAGGGCAAGGTAAGAGCCCGCCACATTCTTTTTATTTCTGAGCGTGGTTCCTCCGATGAGAAGAGTAGACGATCGAAATTGCGGCAGGCAAAAAAAGTCCTCAATGAGATTCGAAAGGGCAATGATTTTTCTAAGCTTGCCATGAAATATTCGGAAGATATTTCTGCCAGCAGTGGTGGGGATGTGGGGTTTGTTGCGAGAGGTAAAATGGTGCGGGAGTTCGAAGAGGCGGTGTTTAGTTTAAAACCAGGGCAGGTCAGTGACATCGTTGAAACGGAGTATGGTTACCATATTATTAAGGTCGAGGAAGTTTTGCCTGGAAAAACTTTAACCCTAAAAGATGCTAAGAGTCGAATCCATCAAATTCTTACCATGCAAAAGCAAAAACAAGTTTATGACGATTGGATAGATGAATTAAAAAATTCCGCTTTTATTGAGATAACTTTATTTGATGATCCCGCCAAAAATAAGAGCTTGGTTTCAAAAGGAATTGAGAAGGAAAAAAACAACGGTAAATTCAATAGAAAAAAGAAATTAAGATCAAAAAACGATTCGGGGCAACGGGATTTACAGAAAACATGGGAGGAAATGTATAAGTCCGTCGAGAAATCGAAGGGAAATTCAAAGATAGATGAAGATTCTGAATTTGGGTCCCTGGAGCAAAAACTCAAACATATTAAAAAATTGCGCAATCAAAACAGGATATCTGAGCAGGAATATCTAAAGCGCAAAGAAAAGCTCTTAAATCGTCTTTAATTTCCCACTAGCAGGTTGCTGAAAAACTCTTTTGCCTGTCATTCTTGAGCGAGTGGTATTTAACCGTTGCTCTCATGCCCTGCAAGGGTAAAGCGAAGAATTTCATCCCTTCTTCTAGATTCTTATATAAACTCCCTTTCGATAAATATTTCATGCCAGATCTTTTAAAAAAAATAAGATCAACCTTTATTGAACTGGTTTCTCCGGGAGACAGGGTTTTGGTGGCTGTTTCCGGTGGTATCGATTCGCTGGCATTGCTTTATCTTTTGGAGCAGTTCTCGAAGGAACTTGGCTATGAATTATTTGTCGCGCATTTAAACCACTTGGCCAGGGGGAAGGAATCTGATGAGGACGCAAGGTTTGTGGAGAAAGAAGCAGACAAGCTTTCTCTCCCTTTCTTTATAGAAGAGGTAGATGTAGCCAAGAAAAAATCTCACCTGAAAGCATCTTTCCAGGAGTCTGCCCGAATTTTAAGGTACCGCTTTTTGGAGAAAATCCTGCTGTCTATTAAAGGGAACAAAATTGCCGTGGGGCATACCGCAGATGACCAGGTTGAGACGATTTTGATGAACCTGTTTAGAGGGGCTGGTTTGAAAGGACTTGCGGGGATACCGGAAAAGAGGGGAGATGTGATTCGGCCTCTGTTAGGCTGTACCCGGTCTGAATTAGAGCAGTTTTTGAATGATCGGAATCTGCCTTATCGTACGGACTCCTCCAATAACGAAAAAAAGTATCTGAGAAATAAAATCCGCCACGATGTAATTCCTTTCTTAAAAACATTTGATACTGCCATTTTTGGGAACCTGTTGGGCTTGGCAGAAATCGTACGGGAAGAAGATGATTGGATGTCGGGGAAAACCTGTGAACTCTATTCGCAACTTGTGACAGCCCCGAACGGGGGCTTGTGTTTTAATATTTCCGAATTTCAGAAGCAACCTCTGGCAATGAAAAGACGGCTGGTTCGCGAAGCATTGCATCAATTAAAGGGAGATTTGCGTGCTATCACTGCTTTGCATGTTCGACAAGTTCTTGATCTGTTTGCCCATGCAAGAGTGGGGAGCCGACTAAAACTTCCTGGTGATGTGCGGGTGTTCTGTGACTATGATACGATGAACTTTTCCTTGTCCGAGGAATTGGAAGATAGTCTTCCTCTTGGAATGGGGGGAGGAACAATCAAGTTGAAGGTTCCGGGGGTAACGAGTTTAGCCGGAGTTCAACTTCATGCACGCCTTATGGAACCGCCTGTAGTTTTCCCGGAATCTATTGATGAAACGCAGGCTTATTTGGACTTTGAAAAGACCGGTGAATTCATCGGGGCTCGGTTTTTCCAGCCGGGCGATCTTTTTGTGCCATTGGGTATGCGAGGACACAAGAAACTGAAGTCCTATTTTATTGACCGAAAGATTCCCCGAGAAAAAAGACCTTTTATCCCCATATTGACAAACGCCGAAGACGATATCATATGGATATATGGGGAACGGATCTCTGACCGATTCTGTATTTCCGATAAAACGCAAAAAGTACTTTTTATCGAAGGAAAAGAGCCTTAAGGGCGTCTCTGAAAATTGCTTTTGGCCACCGATGAGCCGCCGGGGGCAACGAACAGGAACTTGATTGAGCCGCGAATACAGTTGCTAGCAGTCAAAGATATTGCTTCATTGGCTCCACGCCTAGTGTTTGCCATAGAAGAAAGGTACAATAAGTAGAAATCCCTTTTAAAATACTGATTATTAAAGCATGCGACAAAAATTGTTTTTGTGTTAAGATAATAAGTCTAAAAGTAGCAAAAAGAGAACTAGTAAGGAGATGGTTTTGAATCAATTTTATAAGAATTTAGCTCTCAGGCTGGTGATCGGCATAGTCCTGATTGCTTTGTTCAATATATTTAATAAGCCTATAGCCGCTCAATCTGAAGTGATTTTTAGTGATTTTATGGATCAGGTTGAACAGGGACAGGTCAACGAGGTAATGATCCGTGGTGATAATCTCACCGGCAAGTATATGGATGGTCAGTCCTTCGAGACCACTGCTCCGCCAAAAGATCCGGATCTCATCAAAGCGCTCAGGGCGAAAAATGTTCGCATTGTAGTGGTTGCCCCGGAACAGACGACTTGGTATATGAGTATTCTTATCTCCTGGTTCCCCATGCTTTTGTTGCTGGGAATCTGGATATTTTTTATGCGCCAAATGCAAGCCGGTGGCGGCAAGGCCCTTTCGTTCGGGAAAAGCCGAGCCCGGCTTAGTGAATCGAAAAATAAAACCACGTTCAAGGATGTTGCGGGTGTCGATGAGGCGAAAGAAGAGCTTCATGAAATCATTGAGTTTTTAAAGGAGCCCCAAAAGTTCAGCAAACTGGGGGGTAAGATTCCCAAAGGGGTTTTGCTTGTTGGCCCTCCGGGTACCGGAAAAACCCTTTTGGCTCGGGCTATTTCCGGCGAAGCCAACGTTCCGTTTTATAGTATCAGTGGTTCAGATTTTGTTGAAATGTTCGTCGGGGTTGGCGCATCACGGGTTCGTGACCTGTTTGAGCAGGGCAAAAATAACAGCCCGTGTTTGATTTTTATTGATGAAATTGACGCTGTCGGGAGACATCGCGGTGCGGGTTTGGGTGGAGGCCATGATGAGCGGGAACAGACCCTCAATCAGCTTCTGGTTGAGATGGATGGATTCGAAAATAACGATGGGGTTATCCTGATTGCGGCGACCAACCGCCCCGATGTTCTGGATCCGGCCTTGTTGAGGCCAGGACGGTTTGACCGGCAGGTTGTGGTCAGTCGCCCCGATATCAAAGGCCGGGATGGAATTTTGAAAGTTCATACTGCCACGGTTCCGCTTACTGATGAAGTGGATTTGAAAATTATTGCTAGGGGAACTCCTGGGTTCACCGGTGCAGACTTGGCTAACCTTGTTAATGAGGCGGCCCTGTTGGCAGCCCGGAACGATAAAAAAGCCGTATCTATGGATGACTTTGAGGAGGCCAAAGACAAAGTCATGATGGGGGTTGAACGCAGGAGTATGGTTATTTCCGAGAAAGAGAAAAAAACCACGGCCTACCATGAAGCAGGTCATGCTTTGGTGGCCTCCCTTTTGCCTGGGACCGATCCTCTCCATAAAGTGACTATCATCCCAAGAGGAAGTGCCTTGGGAGTGACGATGCAGTTGCCCATGGATGAGCAACATACGTATCAAAAGGGGTATCTTTATAATAGCCTTGCTATTTTGATGGGTGGAAGGTGTGCGGAAGAAATTTGTCTCGGCGAAATGACCACGGGGGCCGGTAACGATATTGAACGGGCCACAGAAATGGCCCGTAAAATGGTCTGCGAATGGGGCATGAGTGAAAAAATGGGTCCGCTTTCCTACGGTTCTAAGGAGGAGCAGGTATTTTTGGGCAGGGATTTTTCTAACCAGAAAAATTTCAGCGACCAAACCGCCAAACTGATTGACCAGGAAGTCAAGACGTTGGTTATGGGAGGATACAACCGTGCTACTGAATTATTGAAAAAGAATCGCGATACCCTTGAAAACCTGGCCCAGGCTCTGTTGGAAAGAGAAACCCTAACTGGGGATGAG
>JAPKCW010000319.1:0-1839 GCA_028822815.1 Nitrospinaceae bacterium
GTAGATGTACGCTCCTTTTTTACACATGGCTAAACGTGTTTCATCCATAAACCGGTCTGTTTCTTCTCCCCCGGGCAACAGAAGGACAACATGATCAGCTTCCGATAAGAGATCAGCAAGAAGTTCATGGCCTTATACTTCGGCTCCGAATGACACTGGTTTGGCGGAGCGAGAGATTCCAATGACGCGGCTACCCATACGTCCCAGCACTTTTGCGCAAACCTGACCAATGTGTCCGAACCCGATAATCATTACTGTTTGATCCGAAAGCAATCTGGACTGACCTTGAATGTCCCTATTCCATGCATGCTGCTGAAAGTTATCCAACATCTGTGGCATTTGGTGGTTCATAAAAAGCAGTGCGCTGAGTAGAGATTCGCTGAGAAGTTTTCCGTGGAAAGTCCCGTATACGATTCTTACCTTTCCCAATGGATGTGGCTCAACCCAATCCTTGCCGGCAGCGGGTGTCATGATCCACTTTAGGTTCGTGAACTGCTGATACCATGCTGCCTTGAAGTCCCAGGCCAAGACCGCCTCGACCTTTTCAGCCTGTTCAAGGAAGCTTGATTCGTTGGCATGGACAACAACGGTCAATCCCGGCATTGCACGTCGAAGAATATCGAAGTCGACGTCGTTAAAATGGAATGCCTGGACGTCGTTCCAGAGGCAGGTGTGTAGCTCCACTTTTAGTCCCGTCTTCTGATGACGTCGGAAGGGCGGTAGCTGCGCAGGATCTCACGAACCTTCCTGGTGTCCTGCCGGTCTTTGGCGAGCATGCCTTTGATGTGGGTCTCGATTAATTCGTCGGTAGATCGGTAAACCGCAAGCTCAGCGTCGTCTTTTACGACCACGACCCCATCTGGTGATGTTCGGTAATAGACTCGACTTGCACTCGCATTGGGCATTTTCCGGTATCTGTTATTTGGCCGTCACCACAACCTGCAGGTCAGTGTAGCCTTTGACAAAGCTCGATTGGGTTCTTCCCGGCTCCCTGACCACTTCGATACGTTTGAAGCGTTTCAGAATTTCCTCCCAGACTATCCGCAATTGCATCTCAGCCAGACGGTTTCCCATGCAGCGGTGGATACCAAACCCGAATGAAAGGTGATGTCGCGGCGTATTGCGGTCAATAATGAACTCGTTGGGGTTTTCAATAACTTCGTCATCCCGGTTGCCAGAGACATACCACATGGCTAATTTATCGCCTTCTTTGATATTTTTGCCACCGATTAGGTAGTCCTGGGTGGCCCGGCGTCGCATGTAGGCTAGTGGCGTCTGGTACCGAATGATCTCGGGTACCATTGTTGGGATCAGCGACAGATCCTTTTTTACCTTCGCGAATTGATCAGGGAACTGGTCTAAAAAATAGACTCCCCCTGAAATTGAATTCCGAGTTGTATCGTTTCCACCAACAATCAATAGGATCAGGTTACCCAGATACTCCATGGGGTCCATGTCCTGAGTATTGGGATTATGCGCCATCATGGTGATCAGATCGTTGGCCTCGGTTGGGTCCCGGTGGACCCTTTCGTTCCATAGAGTCGTAAATACCTCCAGACATTCGAGCAATGCCGCACGGCGCACGGGTTCCGGCGTTGGTCCACCAGCCAATTCACCGCTAGTTGCCATATCTGACCAGTAGGTGAGTTTGGATCGATCCTCAAACGGGAAATCGAACAGCGTCGCAAGCATCTGCGTTGTTAGCTCGATAGACACCTGACTGACCCAATCAAACTCTTCACCGATGGGTACTTCATCAAGGATTTTGATGGCCCGGGACCGAATAACGGGCTCAAGTTTAGCGAGGTTCATGGGTGCAACCACACTTGTAACAGCTTT
>JAPKCW010000320.1:0-1837 GCA_028822815.1 Nitrospinaceae bacterium
GGATTATTCTGATTTTCACAAAGGGAATATTGAAATATTTTTCAGGAGTGCGATCAACCTCGGCGCTTTCGACTCAGTTCTTCTTTCTCAAATTTTCTGAACTTTCCCCGGTTCGCGTCTTTCGGCATTCGGGTTTTGCGTTCATGCTGATTATGCATCCAGTTTTTTTCAATATAGTGGCAGGATCGGCATTCCCGGGCTCTTTTAAAAACCGGGCGATTATAAAGGCTCCTAACTTTGGAAACATGCAGGGGGGGATCAAAATACTTGTGAATATGGCAACTTTGGCAGTACTCGCCTATTACTTTATTGGCCTTTCCAGGACGAAGATCTCCCTTAAACGCTTTCTCAACTTCAATATTGGAACATCCGGAGAAAGACACAAGAAACAAAACCGCCAAGAAACCTTGCGTTACAAAACCAGAGGTTTTCCCGGAAAAGGCTTTTCTAAAAGGATGCATGAATTCCTTAACTGTATTTACAGGGGCCATACCAAGCCGAGCGCGGCCTTGGCCAAACATTTAATTCGGAACTGCCCTAGATAGGCTGGAAACGGATTCTTCTATAGTTTTTTAGAACTTTTTTGGAATAGCGTTGCGGGAGATACCCTTTACGTAGAAACCGGCTCAACCGCGATGGACCCTGATTATAGGCCTCCAGAGCAAGGGTCAAATCCCCGAAACGGTCAACCAGCTTGTTCAGGTAATAAGCGCCTAAGGCTATATTCTTCTTGGGGTCATACAATGTGTGGGTTCCCTTCCATTGCAAATGGATTTCAGACGCCAACGCAACCGCCGTTGCCGGTTTCAACTGCATCAAACCATGAGCATTCCGATTTGATCGCGCCCTGTTATAAAAAGAGCTCTCAGTAATGATCAGAGCAGTAAGAAAAAGGGGATCATATCCGTATTTCTTGCTCTCAGCCAAAATCCATTCAGGAATCAGCATAGCACTGCTTTCATCCAAACCCGTGTTATAATTAGCGACAATCAAATGTATTTTTTCCCGAATCTGATTTTCGTAGGCCAGTTCATATTGAAAGCGTAATTCTTTTGCCTTGTGGAATACACCCTCCTCCATCTGGCCTACCGCAGAAAAGAATGGCGATAATCCACTAACGTATTGGGGGGTTTTGCCCGTAAAGAACCCTGTAAACGCTAAAACCAGAAGAACTGGAATTACAATCTGTTTTGCTTTGTAGAAGGTCATGCTCTCTTAACGGCTCAAAGCTTTTAAATGTAAATAAATTTAACCTGGAAACGCAGGCAGTACATCCGAATAAAAAGGCAGAAAAGCCTTATGCAGGCAGGTAATGCCATTCGGGTTTCTTCAACCCTTGGTCATTATATTAGAGTGATAGTGTTTTGTCAATTTAGCCTCAACTGGCTGCCCGAGGAGAGGAAACGTCTTGCGAGCGATTAAACATTTACTTTTTGCTGCAGAAAAAATATAATATTTATATAAATATTTGATTTTTATTGCGTTATGAAAATATCCTGCCCAGCTTGCCAAGCCAGTTACGATGCCGATCTCCCCGATTTGACCGAAAAAGGGGCCGAGGTCAAGTGCGCCAAATGCCAGAATAGTTTTCTAGTTATGCCGGAGGGAAGCCCAGTGGGCCACTCGGATTCTTCACTTCCTAACAGTTCCGGGGAGGAAGAGGATCATAAGCCCGAAAACCAGACACTGGACGAGGATAATCTTGATGATATGCTGGACCAGTTGATTGATGAAGAACATGAGAACAATGACGAAAATGAAGACAGTTCTGATCCCGATCCCGAACTCGACAATATGCTCGATGACCTCATCAGCGGTGATATGCAATCCGGCACCG
>JAPKCW010000321.1:0-1834 GCA_028822815.1 Nitrospinaceae bacterium
TTTCTTCACCGGCATAGCTCGTAAAGCAATCAAAAAGATCGATAATCTTTCCCTTAAACTGACGCATTTCAGCTAATGAAGCCATCATGGCTCCAGGCAATTGCGGGTCCAAAGAATCTTCCGGAATACCGTCAATGATCAATTCCTGAATCTTTTTTGAAAATACCAGGTTGGACTGAGAATGAAGGAACAATACAAATTTTCCGGAATCAATAGTTTGTTGCGCCAGATCCATCAAAGCCAAAAACCAGAGGTACCCATTCCTAACCTTGTCGATGGTATTTATTCTGTAAGCAAAGGAAGCACGGCGCATGGCTTTGATATAAAAAGGTGGAGGCTGAACATCCTTCCCGGTAATGAAAAAATAGGTGTATGCCCAGGGCAACATGTTGGCCTTCATCATCATCTGGGAATCAGATGACAGGAATTCCCGCACTTTGGGCATATGCATGGAATAATAGGCTTTTGCGTAATCCAGGAACCTGAATCGATACAAGCGCGGCACCCACGATCCTTTCCCCACAAAGAATTTTCCATTTTTGAACCTGATTTCTTCGTCCTTGGAATAAGGTAGCCATTTCATATCCAAAAAATCATTCCCCGAATAAAGATTGAAAATGACCCCATCAAAATCCAGTTTTGAAGACCAGAAATTGAATTGGGCAAGATATTCAGGAAATGAAATACCGGGAATCCCTAAATTGATCACTTCAAAATTGTGGTCATCGCCAGTTTGATTTAATAATGTTTCAAGAACATCACTGTAAGTATGGGGTACGGGTACCGCCGCATAGGCAAATGAATCTCCGATACTTAATATCCTGATTGTATTGGGATTTTTTAAAGCCGAAACCGTTTTTTCTTTAAAACCCAGGGATGCCAAGTCGAAAGTATTATTTTCTGAAACCTGAATATCTTTGGATGAATTCAGGAGGAAGGTATTTTCGTATTTAATAAAAATCCAGTCGAAAAGAACCAGTGAAACGAGAACACTTATTATGCAAAGGCTCACATTTATCAGGAAATTGAAACGGGATGTGTGACTCCAACGTCGCATAAATCTATATTCCTTTCAGGCTCATGGCTGCTAGCCGCAGAGGCAACTGGTAATAACTTAATCTTCCTCTCCCGTGGGGGGCTTTTGCCTAAACCCGAGATTCTTGGGATGCTCCCCCGAATGACAAACCAAACCCCACAGAATCGTCATCACGCACACTGGCTCCACGCCTAGTGAGAGCGGGCGAGTTTTTCCATTGTGCTCCACAGTTCTTTTCTTCCTGTATGGTTTTTGCTGGAATAGATTATAAAATCCAGCGCATGTTCTCCCATGAACGCGGTTTTAATTATTTTTACCTGCTTTTGCCGTTCCGAGGCGGAAAGTTTGTCCGCTTTGGTGACCACCAGGATATAGTCTCTATCCAGTTCTTCCAGCCATTCTTTCAAGGTCAAATCCAACTCGGTAGGTTTGCGCCGTATATCAACGATGAATACGATGGCGATGAGGGGATCGCGCTGGCCCAGATATTCTTCTAACATTTTTTTCCACTTTTTCTGCAAAGCCGGGGCGACTCGGGCGAATCCGTAACCGGGGAGGTCGGCAAACATTATTGCGTTATTGATCTTGAAAAAATTAATTTCGCGGGTCTTGCCAGGTGTGGAGCTGATGCGTACCAACTTTTTTCGGTTGAGTAAGGACTTAATGAGAGAGGACTTGCCCACATTGGAACGGCCTGCAAAGGCAAACTCAGGAAGAGGCTCTTTTGGATATTGCCTGGCAGAAACGGCCCCGACTAAAAACTCTGTGGATATAATTTTCATAGTCCAAATCTATTGA
>JAPKCW010000322.1:0-1828 GCA_028822815.1 Nitrospinaceae bacterium
AAACCGCACTCGTTCCCGCAAACCCAAGTCATCGCGTAATCTTTCTAAATTTCCCCTTTGTACTCCTTCCCCCCAGATTTCCAGCATCCAATCAGGAAATTTATTACCGAGTGGGGCAAATGCCTTTAAGAGAAGATCAAATCCTTTCATCTCATAAAGCCCGCCCATCGCCATCAGAGTTTTAGAGTTTGTCTCTGACCTCAAGATAGGACCTGAATAATCAGGAATCAGGACTGGATTTGGAATGACGCTCTTTGGGATTGAGGAAGAAAAAAAGGAGCGCACGGCATGGGTTTGCAGCACCAGGCACGCGGACCTTTTATAGACTGCTTGCCGCAATAAAAACCAGAACTTCCCCATCAGGGAAAGGGCAGGGTTTCCCCTTTCAGAAATTATTACAGGTATTTTTAATCCTATCGTCGCCACCAAAGTCAGGATGTTGGTCAAATCAATGAAAGCAATGACCGCATCCGGCCTGCTCTTTCTAATCGCCTTGCGAAGCACCCAGGGTCTTAAAAAATGCGCTTTGATCGCTTTCCAGCAACCGCCCTGTCCCCTCATTAAAGACAGGGGCCAGTGTTGAACACCGGAATGAAGCTCAAAAAAAGCAGGTTCGCTTCCACTGTCAAAGGTGAGTAAGGTCACAGACCAGCCTTTTTTGCACAACTCATTGGCGAGAAGCGTTAAAACTCTTTGCGCTCCACCCGCTGAAATTTTGTAAATCACAAAAGTTATTCGCCCTTTGGGTGTCAGCGAACTCTCGGGCTGAGGCAAACGGTCCTCCTGATTCGACTCTTAAACATTCAAGTAGGTTTCCAGATTTCTTTTATAATTTTCCAGCGATTGCCTTCGTTTTTCCAGATCAGTTCCTTCATGCCTATATCTGAAACCCTGTCTGATTTAAAGTCCTGGACAAATGACATTTCTATGGTCTCATCGTTTTGCTTCATTTGAATATCGCTGACCTGGATGGTGATACTCGAGTTTCGGCTCAAAGCAGAGCGGCGTTGCATTTCCCATTCTTTGCGGGATTTTTTGGGATCTTTAAAGTTTTTGGAATAAAAAGACAGGTAGGCATTGACCTCTCTTCCCTGCCAGGCTTTCAGCCAGATCAGGAACTGGGATACCACAACATCAATAGAGTCCCCTGGACCTTCCGAATCAGGAGGGCCTTCCTGCGAAAGGATAACCATGGCAGAAATTCCCTGGTTTTTCTTCAGATCCCGGACAACTTGCCGGGCCTCTTCTTTAGAGGGATAAGGCCCAACACGAACCTTGTACCATTGGGAATTTTCTCCTTTTACTACAAAAGGCGTATACCCTTTCTTTTTTATACGGGATACAAAACGTTCCGCATTCTTCTCTTCATGAAATGAACCCAACTGAGCCGTCCATCCCTTTTCAGAGTTGGCCATTACCAACGAAGCAAAGGCCCAAAGCCCAAACACAACTCCCATTAATATTGACTTGTGTTTATGGAAAGAGAACATTGTAGCTGCTCGATCATCCATGATGGCGATAAGAAGGAACCGGTAGACCCTAAAATACGCTAGAGCCTATTATAAAACATATATTCTTTGATCTCTATTTAAAGCATTTTTTTAATGTGTGACACCAGTTGATCGGCGCTAACGGCAGGAGCCCGGGCATTTAAAATACCTTTTTGATCAATAATTAAAACAGTTGGCATATCCCTTTGCAAATAAGACTGATAAACCCCTTTCACCGGATCAATCAAGTAGGGGAACTGCACCTTTTCCGGGAACTTACTGAGGTACCCCGCAACAGCCTCCCTGGAATCTCCATTGGTATTGATCCCCAATATCAC
>JAPKCW010000083.1:0-8467 GCA_028822815.1 Nitrospinaceae bacterium
CCATCGGCAATCTCCTCCGTGCCGGCCAAGCGGCCGGTGGCAATGTGCAATAACTTTTTCTCGCCAGTAAAAGCTATTGCTCATTGAGTCCACCATCACGCTGGTGGTTGAGTTTGTAGTCGATGCTGTCGATCAGGGCTTGCCAACTGGCTTCGATAATATTTTCGGAGACGCCTACTGTGCCCCATTTGGAATGGTGATCGCCAGATTCTATCAGCACTCGTGTTTTGGCGCGGGTGCCTTTTTTTTCTTCCAGAATACGCACTTTGTAGTCGTAGAGGTTGACCTCTTCAAGTTCCGGGTAAAATTTGACCAATGCTTTTTTGATGGCCTTATCCAGAGCGTTGACCGGCCCGGTTCCCTCGGCGGCAGAAACCTCCTGAACGCCGTTGACCCTCAGCTTGACGGTGGCTTCGGAGATAGGTTCTTCATCTTCCCTGCGTTTTTCAACGATGACACGGAACCCGATAAATTCGAAAAAGATTTCTTTTTGTCCTAGCGCGTCACGCATCATCAGTTCAAAAGAAGCTTCGGCGCCTTCATACTGAAAGCCCAGGTTCTCGGACTCTTTCAGCGATTCAAGAATTTTCTGCACCTTCGGGTCCTTGTCGTCAATGTCTAACCCATACTCTTTAGCTTTGTGCAGTATATTGCTTTTCCCCGAAAGGTCGGAAACCAGAATGCGCTGGTGATTGCCCACTTTTTCGGGTTGGACATGCTCATAGGTTTTTGAGTTTTTGCGCACCGCGCTGACATGCACACCGCCCTTATGGGCAAATGCGCTTTTTCCCACAAACGGTTGCTGGTTCCAATGCGCTTTGTTGGTCAATTCATCCACAAACGCGGAAACATCTTTCAGGCTTTGCAGTTGTTCATCGGTGACGCAGTTGATCCCCATTTTGATTTTCAGGTTGGGGATAATGGAAACCAGGTTGGCGTTTCCGCATCGCTCTCCATAACCGTTGATGGTGCCCTGCACTTGTTCGGCTCCCGCTTGAACGGCAGTGAGCGTGTTGGCGACCGCCACCTCTGAATCGTTGTGGGCATGGATGCCCATTTTAACGGAAACGGATTTTTTAACTTCTTCAAAGATCGAACGCACTTCATGCGGAAGCGAACCGCCGTTGGTATCGCACAGGATGATCCAGTCGGCGCCCGCCGATTCGGCTTCCTTGACGGCTTTGAGGGCGTATTGTGGATTATTTTTGTAGCCATCAAAAAAATGTTCGGCATCAAAGAGAACCTCTTCGCGATGCTTTTTCAAATAGGCGATGCTCTCAAAGATCATGCGTAGGTTTTCATCCAGACTGGTGGATAAGGCATCTTTCACATGCATATCCCAGGATTTTCCAAAGAGAGTCACTACCTGGGTCTCGGTTTTCAGCAGAGCCTGCAAAACGGTATCGTTCTCCACCGTTTTCTCTGGATAACGGGTACTACCGAAGGCGGTGATTTTTGTTTGGGAAAAGTGGGCACGCTGGGCCTTCTCAAAAAAATCGATATCTCTTGGATTCGATCCAGGCCAGCCGCCCTCTACATAATGCACTCCCAGTTCGTCCAGTTTGTGGGCGATGCGGATTTTATCCTCGACAGTGAAGGAGATACCTTCCGCCTGGGACCCGTCCCTGAGAGTGGTGTCGTATATTTTCACAGAACTCATTTTTAAACAGCTTTCAATTTCCCCTTTTGTGGGGTTTTTTCCTAACTTCCCCCCTGTTAAGGGGGGATTGAGGGGGGTTGTTAAAATAAATTTTCTTTAAGTACCCCGCGACTTATGGCGGGTAGTATTTATTTTTTCGTGGTTTTCTTTTTAACGGCTTTACCTGCAGGCTCAAAAGCGTCATGCAAGGCGTTGATCGCCAGTTTGGAATATTTTTGTTCAATGATGCAGGACACTTTGATCTCTGAGGTGCTGATCATAAGTATGTTAACTTTATGGGCCGACAAGGTTTTAAAAATTTGCGCCGCCACTCCCGAGTGACTGCGCATGCCTGCTCCAACAATGGAAATTTTAGCGATTTTGGCATCGGCACTGACCTGGGTGGCATGAATTTTTTTTGCCACTTTATTCATGATGACCATGGCCTCATCCAGTTCTTCCCGTTGTAGTGTGAACGACAGGTCGGTGTGCCCCTGTTCGCTGACATTCTGAATGATCATATCAACGGAGATGGATGCCTTTGCCAAAGGCTCAAAAATATTGGCAGCGATGCCCGGTTGGTCGGGAACTTCCTTCAGGGTGATTTTTGCCTGGTTCTTGTCGCACATGATTCCGGAAACTACCGGTTGTTCCATATTTGCATCCTCCTCGCAGATCAAAGTTCCCTTGTCTCCTTCCTCAAAAGAAGATTTAACAATCAGGGGCATCTTGTATTTATGGGCAAACTCCACACAACGGATTTGCAGGACTTTGGCTCCCAAGCTGGCCATCTCCAGCATCTCATCATACGATACCACATCCAGCTTTCTGGCTTGGGGTACCATTCTCGGATCGGAGGTATAAACCCCATCGACATCGGTACAGATTTCGCATTGCTTAGCGCCCAGCGCAACTGCCAGGGCTACCGCCGAGGTGTCCGACCCGCCCCGCCCCAAAGTCGTCACATCGCCTTCCGGGTTGATGCCCTGGAATCCGGCGACCACGATCACATGATTTTCCTTCAGCATTTTGCGCGCCCGCTTAGCATCAATATTCTTGATGCGAGCACGGGTGTGGGTGCTGTCTGTTTGCAGGCCAATCTGCCTTCCCGTCATGGAAAGGGCGGGAATGCCACGGGTTTGCAGGGCGATGGTCAGTAGGGCGGCCGAAATGCGCTCGCCGGATGACAAGAGCAGGTCGATTTCCCTGCGGGCTGGATTTTTAGACAGACTGCGTGCCATTTTCAGCAATTTATCGGTTTCCCCCGCCATAGCGGAAACTACGACAACAATATCGGTGCCGGTTTTTCGTATTTTGACAATTCGGTCGGCCACACGTTCGATCCGCTCCAGGGTTCCCACCGAGGTGCCGCCATATTTTTGTACGATCAAAGATTTATTCATAAATTAGTTTGCCAGAAAAGCCGTCAATAAACTGGGTGCGCTGGTAGCAATATATTTTTGTACGATCAAAGATTTGTTCAAAATTGGTTTGCCAGAAAAGCCGTCAATAAATCGGGAGCGTTAGGGAATAATTTTCCTGTTTCTAAAAGTTGTTCATCATATTGTTTGGTGTTTCCCGATGCGGCGGGATAAACCAGATAGGGAACCACAGACCGATCATATTTCATCAATTGAGCGGAGCTGATATGGTTGACCACCACCAGTAATTTTATATTTCCCATCGCCTCCATTGCCTGGACCAGTGGGCCAATGACCTGGGCATCGAAGTCTTCGATCATTAAAATCTTATCGTCAATATCGCCTTTGAGCGAAACTTCTTCTCCTGCTGAAATGTGCAGGAAAACGACATCTTTGTTTTCCAGTTCCTTGAGTGTCGCAGAAACTTTTGCGGAATAATTGGTATCGGAAAACCCGGTCGCGCCTTCCACTTCCACGACATTCATTCCGGTGAGCTTGCCGATTCCCTTAACCATCAAAGATGCGGAGATTAAAGATGCGCTTTTTTCATACCGTTCCCGGAAGGAGGGCAGGTTGGCGAGTTTGCCGTTTCCCCAAAGCCAGATACTGTTGACCGGGTCTTTTCCTTCGGCAACACGTTTTTTGTTGTAGGCATGGTTGTGAAAAATAATTTGCGCCTGGTTCATCACGAAGACCAGTTCGCGAACCGCGTTTCCCTCCGGCATGAATTGGCGGATTCCCTCGCCGATGAGTTCGTTGGGCGGAGACAACCTTTCTGAAATTGGCGGCATTTTTATAAACATCAGGTTATGATACCCGCCACCATTATGGAACGTAACCGGAGTATCGACTACTTGTTCTTTAAGGGCATCCATGAGAAGGCCGGAATCATCATGGGAAAGATGCTCGCCAGTATAATCTTTCATGACCATATCATCATGGGTGGGTTGCAGGGTGACCAGATCGCAACAGAGCGCAACCTCATCCGGTGCTGGTTTTACCCCTAATCCTATTGCTGAAAGCTGAGCGTGGCCCGAAGAATATTTTTTTGGATCGAGGCCCAGAAGTCCCAGACAGGAGATTTCATTTCCCGGATACAAATCATCCGGTATGGTTTGAACGGGTCCGCATGTTGCGTTTTGCGTCAGGGCATCCAGGTTAGGGGTGTCGGCCAACTGCAAAGGAGTTTTATTATCTCTTTCCGCGAAGGGCCTGTCTGTCAGACCCGCCACGATAACAACTAAATATTTCATTTTTTAGGGGTAAAGGGATTGAGAACCTGAGTGTTACCAGGAATTTCGTTCCTCTAACAAATCCATATCCACGTTGTGGCAATTCGCGTACCTTGTCGAAAGGGTGCGCTCATGGCCCTGTGCAATTTTCAGAGGTACGCCTGATTATAACTTAATTTTTCTATTTCCCCAACTTATTGAGAAACAAACCACTAGGCCCGGCGAGCCGCCGGTGGCAACTGGCAATGGCTTTCACCGGCGAGCAACCGTGTTCTCGGTTTAATGAGCTATTGTTCATTGGGTTCAGCGAGTTATGCTTATCCTTTGCCTTTCTACCCCTTCGGGGCACGAGAGCTTAGGTAGAATATCACGGGGCATGAAGGCTAATGAAAAGGATATCACGCATACCCCGAATGAGGTATCACGCCGGACGCCTGGTGGCGTGGGGTAATGCTGGGTCCGGCATTGATTTCCCGGTTCTTATAGGCTGGGTAAAGTTGAGTTTTATTTTTAAAATCATACTGTTATGGACGTAAAATGGCTTTTGTGATACTGTTTCACAACGCAAAATTAAGGAGACTTTGCTGATTCCCGCATAAGAAACCTTGGTTTTACTCAAACCTAGCACGGGGAGAAGAAGGAGAGCATATGTATGAAGTTAAAGAGATTTGTAGGAATGGCGAATCTCTACCCCTCAGTACCACCGATGGAGCTCTAAGAATTGTATTTATTGGAACAGGCTCCGCGTTTGCCAAACGCAGGCGCCAGTCTAATATGTTGGTCATTCAGGGAAACCACCATGTCTTGATAGACTGCGGTACCCAGGGGCCTTTAGCCCTCAACGACCTGGGCTTGAGTGTTTTGGATGTCCGTTGTTATCTGCCCACCCACAGTCACGCGGATCATATTGGTGGGTTGGAAGAAGTTGCCCTGATGAATCGGTACACTCCCAATATCTCTACGCCTGACATGATTATTTTGCGGGATTATCAGGATATTCTCTGGACCAAAAGCCTTTCTGGTGGTTGCGAATATTGTGAGGCGAACCAGGGCCGCCCTCTTCAGTTAACGGATTTTTTCAACATTCTTCGTCCACAAAATATTGAAATTGAGGGGAGAAAGTTCTGGGTCTACAAGCACGGGCCCATTGAGCTCGTCATCATGCGAACGCGGCATTTTCCTGATACGGCCATCAGTGTGGATGAGTCGCAGTGGTGTTCGGGAGTGTTCATCAACCGTAAAGTCTGGATTTCGGGGGATACCATGTTCGATGCGGACTATCCTATTCGTTTTGCCAAGTTGGCGGAAGTCATGTTTCATGACACGCAATTATTTTTTGGCGGCGTACATGGTTCTTATCAGGAACTGATGACATTGCCCGAGGATGTCCGGAAAAAAATGTTTCTTTACCATTACGGAGATAATTGGGACAAGCCGGAAACCTGGGCCGGCGGGACGGACAAATATACTGGCGATCCGATTAAAGACGGATTTTTGGGTTGGACTGACCAACGCACCGCTTACGATTTTTACTGATTTTTATATTAGGAATTAGATAAGTATTAACTGCGGTTGGGGGAGTTTCTTGCATGAGTTATCAGATCACTCTGAATACCTGGTCGGGAGCCGATAAAGCGGAAGCGGCTGAAAAGCTTGCCAAAGTGTTCCGATTTGGCAACGAAAAGGCCATGACTGTTGTGGATCGTTTATGCCAAGGCTTGCCTTGGCGTTTTGACAGGCGCGTTCCCGATCATCAGGCGGATATGGCGTCTACCTATCTTCGGGGCTTGGGGTTTGCTGTTGACATTCAGCCTGTCGAAGGCGAGATCGAGCTCCTGCCCGATTCCGTTGCTACGGCAGAGGTTGCGGTAAAAGAAGAATCCGATATCTCCACACAGAAAGACGGCTACCGGTTCAAGTTTCAGGGTGATGGCCGAACTTTTTTTAATGTTATTTTTCTCAATCTGATCAAGACGGTATTCACTCTGGGTATTTACCGGTTTTGGGCCAAAACCAATATCCGCCGATATATCTGGTCGCAAACCTTGTTCGCGGGAGACCGCTTTTCCTATCATGGTACCGGCAAAGAGCTAATTCTTGGTGCCGTCATGGTTGGAATTGTTGTAATAACATTTGGTGCGATAAATGCGTATGTCTTTTTCAGTGTTGGGCCTGTTGAAGGTCAACTGGTTTCCAACCTGATTTCCTTTATCATTGCCTTCCTGCTTCCTTTTCTCATGGTAAGAGCCTGGAGGTACCGTCTTTTCCGAACCGCTTGGCGCAATATCCGTTTGTCTTTCCGAGGGAAAGGAAAGGATGCGTTTGTTTTATATTTTATTCAAGGTATTCTTACCGCTTTGACTTTAGGTCTTTACTGGCCATTTTTCAAAATGAAGACTGAAAAATTCTGGCGGGAGAACTCATGGTTCGGGGATGTGCAATTCCGGTTTTCCGGTGCGGGAAAGGATTTTTTTAAGAAATTTATTCTTACTGTGATTCTCACCCCGATTACACTGGGATTTTATTTGTTCTGGTTTACTGCCGATTTGAAAAAGTATTTATGGTCCCACACCCATATTGGTGGCGCGACATTTCATTTCCCGATAACGGGAAAAGATTATATGAAATTAAAGGTGGGCAATTTTTTCATTATTCTGGGTACGGTTGGATTCGGCTACCCCTGGGCAGTAGTACGTAACCAGAAGTTTGTTACAGAAAACCTGACTCTGGCTGGAAATATTGAATTGAACCGAATTGTTCAGGAAATGAAAGACAGCGATGCATTTGGGGAGTCAGCTTTGGATGCCATAGATATTCCCATTGAAATCGGTTAATGGTACCTACTGTTTTCCATGAGCCAGCTAACAATAGCTCATTGGGTCCAGCGTCACGCTGGCGGCTAGGAGAGGGCGGGTATGACTGCTCGAAAATTGCAATTTGCAGGTTCTTTATTTGATGGCAGAAGCTCCCAAAAACATCTTGTCGATGTTGAACTCACTCCCCAGGAAATAATTCTCAAAGCTCCCGGCGACAAACCGATCCGTTGGGCCTATCCTCAGCTTCGCTGGGCCGCCGACACCAGTCCTTTCCATATTGAACATTGCGCAGAAGGTGACGAGGGTTTGGAAACTCTGGTGGTAGACGATCCTGATTTTTATAGAAGTGTTTTAGAGATTGCGCCGAAAAGTTTTTCTTCCCGCGAAAACGAATCGAAATTTAATTGGAAACTATACGCTGTAGGAATACTGGTTCTGATATTTTCTGCTTACGTATTTATTAAAACGGTTCCTTCATTTCTGGCTGACCAGATGGTCGAAAAAATTCCCATTGAATGGGAAGTGACGGTAGGCCAGTCCATATTAAAAATGCTTCCGGTGGCGCAGAAACCTGATCCGGAAGTCATCAAGGTTTTGCAGGATACGGTCGATTTCCTGAAACAGTCATTGCCGGGCAACCCTTATGACCTGAAGGTCTATATATTACCCGTAGAACAGGTCAATGCCCTGGCTTTGCCAGGGGGACCCATCGTGATCTTTGAGGGCCTGATAGATAAGGCTGAGTCTCCAGAGGAATTGGCTGGCGTGCTCGCCCATGAAATCCAGCATATACTGCTCAGGCATTCCACTCGAGGGATTCTCCGGAACCTGGCGAAAAGTATGTTGGTGACTCTTTTCCTGGGGGATGTGAATTCTGTCATGGAAGGGATTGTCCAACTCGCGGGACAACTTGAAACACTGGGATTGAGCCGTGAAATGGAAGCGGAAGCCGATCAAAAGGGAATGGAATTGATCCTTGCCGCCAATATCGACCCGCATGGAATGATTCGAATTTTTAAAAAGCTCATGCAAGAGGATTTTTCGCAGAAGAAACTTCCGAAAGGAAAACCTGTTTCTGAAGAAAATGACCTTTCTTCCTATTTTTCTACCCACCCATCTAGCCAAAACCGGCTGGCCCGGCTTGAGAAGCAGATGAGATCTCATGAAAACAGAATTTGGACGCCTCTTTTTCCAAACCTGGACTGGAACGAAATTAAGTCAGAGAATTGATGCCCACCTCCAATTTTTCCACAACTCATGATTCCCAGCGTGTTTTCTGGTGCTGGGTCCTTATTTTTCTTTTTGCATTGTTTAGGTTGCCCGGATTTGGGGTACCGCTGGCTTCGGACGAATTGGCCA
>JAPKCW010000323.1:0-1812 GCA_028822815.1 Nitrospinaceae bacterium
TAATGGAATAGAAGAAGATATGATCCGCTCGGCGGTCAATTCCATAGACTTCAGGCTTCGAGAAGCCAATTTTGGCGGATTCCCAAAAGGCATTGTTTATAACATTCAGGCCTTGGGTTCCTGGTTATACGACAAAAATCCTTTTACTCATCTCAGGTTTGAAAAGGTAATGCGGAAAATCAAAAAACGCATGCACGAAGGATATTTTGAGGATTTGATTCGTCGTTATCTGATTGAAAATAACCATCGCAGTATTTTGGTGGCAGTTCCTAAACCGGGCCTGGGCAAGAAATTGGAAGCCCGGGAGAGAAAAATTTTAAAAACGGTTAAAGGGAAACTGTCTGCCGATGCGATTGACAACCTGATCGCGGAAACCAAAAAACTGCAGGAATTGCAATTGACCCCAGACTCCCCTGAGGCGCTTGCCGCGCTTCCCTCGCTGGAAATTCAGGATGTGCCCAAAGAAATAGAGAAGTATCCCTTGGAAATAAAAAATCAAGGTGATTCAAAAATATTGTTCCACGATTTGTTTACCAATGATATCGCTTACATCCAAATAGGATTCAATACGCACTCAGTACCGGATGAAATGATTCCTTATATTTCCTTGCTGGGAACTCTAGTGCTGGGGATGCGTACCGGCAGGCATAGCTACACAGAAATTTCAAAGTTGATCGGCATGCATACTGGCGGAATCCGTACTTCCCATTTTTCATCGGCAACGGTTCAAGATCGTCATCAAGTCCTCTCCTATATTTTTTTCAGTGGCAAGGCGTTGCTGGAAAAAGTGGACAGTTTGTTTGATATTTTTGATGAACTGCTCGGCGATTCCAGTTTTGATGACCACAAGCGGCTGGTTGAAATCATTCGTAGCGCTAAGTCCGATATGGAAGATTCGATTGTCCCCCATGGAAATCATTATGTGCTGTCCCGGCTCCAGTCCTACCAGTCCCGACTCGGGCAGTTTGATGAGCTTACGGATGGAATCACGTATTACCGGTTTTTGGAACAGTTGCTGGAGCGTGTAGAGAAAGACCCGGGTGAGGTTGCAGACCGATTCCGACAGGTCGCGGAGCGAGTGTTTACCCGGAAGAATGCCTTTTTCAATATCACCGCAACGCAAAAGGATTACCGCAAAATAGAAAAAAGAATCGGTGGAACGGTGGGCATCCTTTCCGATAAGGACTGGAATGTTGAGGAATGGAACCTGAAAGCGGTACCTCTGAATGAGGGATTTCTGACTGCAAGCAACGTTCAACATGTTGGCAAAGGGGCCAACCTGTATAACTTGGGATTTAAATATTCCGGAAAGTTTGAGGTCCTCAAAGCCCTGCTTAGAACCGGGTTTTTATGGGACAGGGTACGTGTTCACGGTGGTGCATATGGCAGTAGCAATGCATTCGATTTTTTCACCGGCGATTATAGTCTGCTCTCCTATCGGGACCCCAACCTTGCCGAAACCTTAGAGGTTTATGATGAGGTTGCTGACTTCCTGAATCACCTGGAACTGCCCTCTGAAGAACTGACCAAAATCATCATCGGCTGTGTCGGCAAAACGGATCCGCCTTTAACCCCGGATCTTAAAGGCAAGGCATCGATGATCGACCATCTCACCGGACGCACTCACGAAATGAAACAGAAGTTCCGTGAAGAACTATTATCCACCCGGATTGAGGATTTAAAGGGCTATGCCCCCCTGTTCGAAAAAATCAGGGATGGAGGCCATATCTGTGCCCTGGGAAACGAAGACAAACTCAAAAAATCCAAGTCTATATTCAGCAAACTGGTCAAAGTGTTTAACTAACCAGCGAG
>JAPKCW010000324.1:0-1806 GCA_028822815.1 Nitrospinaceae bacterium
CTTCTTTTCCTTGGCTTCCTGGAGAGCTTTTTCCCAGTCTCCCAATATTACCTCTTCATCGGGATTCAATCCGCTAATGATCTGGATATAAATCGGATTCTTGATACCGGTCTTTATTCGGACTTTTTCTGGTTGATCATTTTTTAATATAACCGCAAATTCCCCTTCTTCATCTTTGCGAATTCCGGCCCGGGTGACATAAACCGTATCCTTGACCTGATGCGTAACTATATCAATATTTGCCGACATCATGGGTTTAAGCAGGATTTTTCCCGTTCCCTTAATCTCGATTTTAGCTTTGAAAATGGTAATGCTGTTATCAATCACTCCCTGTGGAGCAATACGGGTAATCTTGCCCTTAAAAACCTCATTGGGGAAAGCATCGGCCGTGATCTGGACGGCATGGCCTATTTTGACAGAGCCAATATCTGTTTCATCAATATCTGCAATGATGAACAACCGCGACATATCGGCAATGGTCGCGATGGCAGTTCCACCACTTACATTAGAAATTCCTGAGGCAATTATCTGCCCTTCCTCCACGAGTTTTTCAATGATGACCCCATTAATGGGAGCAAAGATTTCCGTTTCATCAAGTCTTTCTTCCGCCTCATCCACGGCAATGTCCGAGCGTTTGACTTCAGACAGGACCAACTCGATCTCATTTTCCTTCATCGTGATATCGTGGATGGAATCCTTGGCCGCCTGATGCCGGGTTTGCGCCTGAACGAGTTTTTCCTGATTCACCTTGAAAAGGGTTTTAGCCGTATCCAAAGACTCTTGTGAAACAAACTTTTTTCCAAACAATTCACTTTGGCGTTTCAGTTTATCCTCCGACTCCTTGAGGTTGGCAAGAGCGGTTTCAATTTCTGATTGGGAAGATTTGATATCGGTATCGTATTTAGTTTTTTGTAACAGGAGAGCGGTTTCGGCTTTTTTTAGTTTTGCAGACGAACTGGCCAATTCTGTACGGGCTTTGGCGACATTGCGCTTTTCATCAGATTTATCCAATTGCAGAAGAAGCGCCCCCTTTTTTACATGGTCTCCCTCTTCAAAAGGGAAGGACAAGACCTCGCCACTGGCTTTGGACTTAACCTCTACTTTAAAATTGGGCTCAACAATGCCAGTGGCCGAAATTTTAATCAACAGGTCGCCGTGTAGTATTTCAGAGGTTTTAAATACAGGTTTTTGGGGTTCCTCGGAACCATTGGAGGGAAACAAATAGAACCAGGTCAGGAAAAGTGCCACCCCGACAAAAATCAGGGCTTTTTTCATGAGTCCTCTTTGGAAAACAGTTTTATATCATGCGCCTCCAGAGTCCGGTCCATTACCTGATTCAACCGGTTAAGGGATTTGTTGTAATCGATGACAGCTTTAATCTCATTACTCTGTTCTTCAGCGAGATCCTCCTGGAATTCCAGCACATTAAAGCTGGTTGATAACCCGACCTTGAATTTTTTCTCCTCGGCATTCAATTTTTCTTCAGCAAGTTTTCGGGCAACTCTTGTGGCTTGAACCCTTTTGATGTCTGTTTTAATTTGCCGGTGGGCTTCGCGGACCTCAACCACAATGGTTTTCTCCAAATCCTTGATGTTCAATAACAACTGGGCCACTTCCAGCCGTTTTGTCGCCAGCTTGCTCTTTGCGGCGCGGTTTCCAAGCGGGTAACTCAGGTTGATGCCAAACTGCCATAAACGAAAGTCAGTTGAGAATGCTTCAGACAGGGCCGAATCGTAGGAACCATTTTTTGTGGAAGAATCGCCGCTTAATCCGTTCAGTCCCAGACTCCCAACCAGATCCAGAGTC
>JAPKCW010000325.1:0-1793 GCA_028822815.1 Nitrospinaceae bacterium
GGAGTTGGATGAAGCACTGGAGCAGATAGAAAAGGAAAGCGCAGTTGATGTCGTTTATCTGGTCGATAGCTTCGGAGCTTTATATTCAGAGCAGATTGCTCATCTCGCCAAAAAATATAAAGCCGCGCTTCCGAGCCGGGAAATTGGCATTCACGCGCATAACAACCAGCAATTGGCCTTTGCCAATACCATTGAATCAATCATCCAAAAAATTAATTACCTGGATGGAACTATTTGGGGAATCGGGAGAGCCGCCGGGAACTGTCCTCTGGAGTTACTTTTGGGATTTTTAAAAAATCCGAAATTTGACATCCGGCCCATTCTGAAAGTATTGGAAAGTGACTTTGTGGAACTGCGTGAGAATATTGAATGGGGATACACGATTCCCTATATGATTACCGGCATTCTGGATTTACACCCCCGTGCGGGAATGAAGCTTAGAAATTCGGAGAAGAAGGATGAATACCTGGATTTCTACGAAAAGCTAACTTCAGAAGCCAACGTCTAAATCTCCTATGGCAGGTTTCGATTTAACTCTCTTTGAGAAAAAGCCCGTAATGGGCATCATCCGTGGTATTGACGAAGACTCCCTTCTTGGTGTGCTGGGAGCGGCATTTTCCGGGGGACTCCGTTTTCTGGAAATCACACTCAATACTCCCGATGTGTTTCTTCTCATCAAAAAGGCCATCGAACAGTTTCCCGATTTTTGCATAGGGGCAGGAACGGTTTTATCCGCTGAAACAGCGCAAAGGGCTGTCGATTCCGGGGCAAAATTTCTTGTGGCCCCAAACTTGAATGAAAAGGTGGCCGAATTTTGCTGTAAGAACAATCTTGCCTATTTCCCCGGCGCTTTAACTCCCACAGAAATTGAAAAAGCATGGGGTTCCGGTGCGACAATGGTGAAAGTTTTTCCTGCCTCACAGATGGGACCGAATTATTTTAAAATTTTGAAAGGTCCCTTTGACCACATCAAGCTGATGGCGGTGGGCGGTGTGGGGCCTCAAAATATCCCCGATTATTTTTCCTCGGGAGCCTCAGCCGTGGCATTAGGAGGTTCGATATTTTCCCCAAGCCGCATGGCAGATAGGGAATATCTCGCCATACAAAAAGAAATCGAAGAATTTATGTTTGCAGTAAATAAAATTTATTCTAATATAGGGGAAAGAGATCTTGCGAATCACTCAAGTTAAGGGGAGACGATAGGTATGACCTTTGATTTTATGAAAGACTTTATGATGTTTGAGGATGAAGAACGGTTTGCCGGTCTTTGTGAACAGTTGGAAGAGGTGATTCGTGAAGCAGATGGTGGCGAAGGCAAGGTTTCTGAACTCGAAATCATGCAGGCGCTGGATTATGTCGGTTTCAACCTGTTTCGAGATAACTGGGAAGAATATAAAAAGATGGATATGCTCAACCGCGACCAGGCCCTTTCTCCAAACTCCAAGGGCAAGGAAAAGCGGTATATTCATTAATCGGTCTTTTCCAATTCCCCCAGGTTTTCCATCAATCGGTGCATTTTTTTATCGAGCGTATTGAGGTGCCGGCTGATTTCCGTTATTTCTTTTTTCTCCTGATCCATATAAACCAGTTGGCATTTTTCAATGTGTTCCGTGATGTGCTCTATCATGTCATGGATTTCCTGACTCTCTGTTGAAAGCTCATCGGTAGCTTCAGTCAGTTCAATCGCGCGATCAGTCGCAAAATCCCCCACTATTTTTTTTCGGTTCTTAATTTTGGCCCTGTAATAAGCTATCAGGATGCCGGATATTGACAGGAAAACGAGTCCGAGAGTT
>JAPKCW010000326.1:0-1789 GCA_028822815.1 Nitrospinaceae bacterium
GCCATTCTCTCCATTCATCGAATTTGTCATTCCATTCCTTTTCCTTTTGTTCCCGTTGGCAGGCAAGGTTTTTTTCGACCAGGTCTTCTTTGGAAAAACTGTTTTTGTCTTTGGAGATCATCTTGAACAGAAAGATCCCTCCGGCCATCAGAAGTATGGCGACCATTAAAAGGGGGATATTCATCAGGTACCCGCCAAGAATCATTCCCAACACTCCGATTGCGGTCAATCCATAATGAAACATTTTCAACCAATTGGGAATGTTCCAGCCTTCTGACATTTTTTCGGCTGCCAGCCTTCGGTGGCTCTCCAAACGATCCTGATACAAGTCCCGGTCTTTTCTCAAACTCTCAAAGCTGTCATAGAAACCGTCCACCAGAGCATTTTCCGATTCAGTTAGTTCAAACGCCATCACGGTTTCTTCATTCCAGGCACGGTCAATGGATTTGATTTCTCCAGCAATATGAAAATCCAGGTCTTCCCGCTCGATCTGCACTCTATCCGAATCCTTCAGGGCGGACGATACAGACTGGGTGGACTGTTGCAGTCGATTAATACTTTCTTCATGCCTAAGCAGGTCATGGTTTACGATCAGGGCATCCCTGTTATTTTTCAGGGCTTGCAGGGCAGACTGCTCTTCCTCAATGCGTAGGGCCAGATTTTTCTCTTCCTGTTTCAGGGACTCAAAAGTCTTTAACCCGTTTTCAGGGAACTGGGAAAGGTCTTCCAGGGTTTCCAGTTTATTTTGAGCCTCCAGGAAATGGATAGTATCTTCATAAAGGCGGACCTGGGTTTCCAGGGTTCTTTTTCCCGATTCCCGGTCTTCCAGGAAATTCTGGACTGTGGGTTTGTTGTTTAGCATTCTGCCAAGTTTTTCCTGGAGTTCGTCAAACAGGGGCAGATTTTTCTGTATTAGGAGAATTTCTTGCTCGTTGACTTTGATTTTTTCCAAAAGTTCTCCCATTTGGGAGGAACCGCGTGGACGAAAAATCTGCGTGCAGTAAGTTTCTATTTCTTTTTCTATCTCTTTCAGGGAAACATTGCCGAGGCCCAATCCAGCGCCATAGATGTGGTTTTTGACTTCATCCCCGTTGAGGGTATTAAAATCGTGCAATTCATCAATGGTGAACGCATAAACATTTCTAAAAATATCCTTGGATGCGTTTCCCATCAGGTGATTTAAAACAGATTGTCCCTGCAGGACTTCGCCGGGAGTAGAAATTCTTACTGTTCCTCCATGCGTGCCCGGGACCCTTGAAATAACCAGGTTCTCGCCGTTTTGCAATACCACCTTCAAACTGCCGCCTAGTGATCCTCCCTGTACGGGAAGGTAGAGGTTGGTTTTATCCTTTTTGGTTGGGAATCCGAAAAGGATCCGCCGGATAAATTCGAGCAGGGTGGTCTTGCCAAATTCATTTTTCCCATAAATGATATTGATTCCTGGAGCCAGCCCCTTGATCCGCTTGTTAGCGAATATGCCAAAACCATCTATATGAATTTCGCGTAATTGCATGGTTAGATTGTTTCCTATGAGTTTTCGCGATTGACCAATTGATCCAGCGCCAGGTTGCGGGCCTTCAGAGTGACCGCCTGAATTTCTTCGGCGGAAAAGGCATCTAAATATTTTCTTCCCGCCCAGGATTTGAATACCGGTTTCATGGTTTCCTGAATTTTTCTTTCCAGTTGTTTATCTTGGTCGTCTTCGCAAAGATTTATAAGATCGGCAACAAAATCCTTGCCTTCCTTCAGGGAGTCGATGTCATAGGTGCCCGAGGTTTGAGTGGAAAGA
>JAPKCW010000327.1:0-1784 GCA_028822815.1 Nitrospinaceae bacterium
ATGGCCATGCCATGGTCAGCGGTATAAATGATATAGGTATTCTCAATCTCGCCCATGGCCTCGAGTTTCTCGAGTACCCGGCCGATTTGGATATCGATATTTTCACTGCAGGCAAATTGCCGGCCGATTTCGTTGCGGATCGTCCTTTCATCGCGCCGCTTCCAAACGCCCTTGACCCCCACTTCATCGCGTACCGTCGTGTGGCCGTGATCGAAGGGATGCGCTGGTAGGTAATTAATGGGAAGTGGTGGCTGCTTGGAATTGGCCGGAGGAATGGTCTCTTGATCATTATGATTTACCGCCCCGTACTTGGCCAACAGTTCCGGTTTACCATCCCTTACATCATGCGGGTGGGAAAACCCGAAATAGATCAGGAAAGGATCAGTGTCTTTCGTTGATTCGCGTGTCTTCAGATAATCGAGAACCTGTTCCGCGTGCCAGGCACTGCCTTTCTCATCGGTATCACCACGACGGGTGCCGTCATGGCGTACCTGAAAAAGATTATTGGCACCCGCATAGCTATTGCCATTTTTGCAGGTACGCATGGTGTCGTAGCCGGCCTGGTTAAAAACTGCGGGCAACGTGTATTTAACCAAATCGGGTGGAACCATCTTTGGATTATTTACATGCGGGTTCATGATTCGTCCGGCCTTGTCGGGAATGTGCCAGACAGTCCGCCCACTCATGATCATGTGCCGCGAAGCGGTGCAAACACCCCCCACCCAGGAACCCATCTGGTAGGCCCCATCAATAACCATACCTTGGGTCGCCAGTCTTTCCAAAACCGGAGCATCCAACGTGCTGCGCGGGTTATAAAATTTAAAATCAAAGGGCGACTGGTCATCTGCAATAATAAATAAAATATTGGGCCGCTTGCCGACTGCCTGACTGGTTTCAACTGCGCCTACCAAAACCAGCAGAGTTAGAATGAATTTTGAAATCGTTTTCATGTTTTATTTGTTTTTGGATGAAGATTCCTTGTTTTCCTTGTTCTTCTTATTTCGTTTCTTCTCTGCGGATCTGCCGAACGGAAGTTCAAATTCTTTTTTCTGTACAGGACCGGGCGTGCTGCGACCCCGATCAAAATAGCTTTGCATCAACTTCTCCAATCGACCAGCCACGTCCGCATTGGCATTAGCAACATCCATAGTTTCACTGATGTCTTCCTTCAGGTTATAGAGTTCACGTGTTCCATTACGAAAGGCGATATATTTCCAAGACCCTTGTCGAATTGCCAAACCTGCCGGTGCCTGATTAATGGTTGCCTCGCGGAGAGGGCCAGTTGCTTTACTCAGCAAGGCGGACAGAACACTGACACTATCCTCAGCCGCATTGGGCGGCAAATCCGCCCCAAGGATATCGGCACAAGTGGCAAAAAGATCGTTCAAGCAAATGACATCATGATTTACTGACCCCGCTTTAATTCTACCCGGCCAGCGAGCCACAAAAGGTTCCCGGTGACCACCTTCATAAATGCTGCTTTTGGCTTCCCTCAATGGAGGATAGGGCCGCCTGGCCGCACCGTTGTCGCCAGTAGCAATCAGAAGCGTATTCTTGTCCTGCCCGGTCCTTTCCAGCGCATCCATAAGCTGACCCAACATATGGTCGCCCTGATAGACCCAGTCTCCGTATTTACCCTCTTTGCCGGCCATCCCGCTTTTGCCTTCGAACTCACTCGCCGGAACAATCGGGCTATGAGGCGGGCACATCGGGAAGTAGAGAAAGAACGGCTTCTTTTCCTTGGAGCGTTCTTCAATGTACTGGAGCGCCTTCTTGATCATGAG
>JAPKCW010000084.1:0-8292 GCA_028822815.1 Nitrospinaceae bacterium
CAATAATACAGTTGGGATCAGCAGGGAAGTCAGGGGCACCATGAGGATATTTAAAAAAACGCCGACCAGACTGACCCGGTTGAACTGGTAAACCAGAACGGGAAAGGTGACGGCGGTGACAGTGACAGATATCAGGGCTCCTCCGATTAATATTTTCTCAAAGCGAGATTTTAAATATTGGCCAATAAATTCCTGGGGCTCCTGAACACCCGTGCCACCCATTAATTTTTGCAACCATGTGGGTTCTCCCATCCTGGCAACCGGGTCACTGCTGATCTGAGATAATCGGGTAAAGACCAGCAGGATTCCCCCAACCGCCAAAAAAGATAGTTGAAATCCGGCGTCCATTATGGACTCGGGTTTCCATAGCAGAATGATAAAACCAGCGGTCAGGAAGACGTTAAAGAGACTGCTTTGCCTGTCAACCAAAATGGCTATCAGCAAGGCACTCACCATGATGCCTGCCCTGAGGGAGGATACTTTGGGGCCGACCACCACCATATAAAAAAGCACCGGAATCAGGCAGAGAATTGCGGTGATCTTGCGGGTATTTACGGTGCGTGAGAAACAGGGCGAAGAGAAACAAACCAAGCGGTAATAAACCGGGCGCAATGAAGTGACGGGTGGCGGGAAAGAAACCGCAAAGTCCGCTCATATAAGCGAGCAAAAATGGCAGGATGGGAGGGTGCTGGCGAGCGGTCAGTGGCGATAAGGCGGTGATGCTGATGCGACCGCCGTCCAGTGTCATACCTGCCCCAGGACAACGAGGTCGATTTGTTTTCGGCCCATATCCACACCGGAGACCCGCACTTTCACCGGGTCGCCGATTCGGAAACAGCGATGGCGTTTTTGCCCGATGAGCCGGTGCTCGGGTTCGATGAACAGGTAATAGTCGTCCATGATACTGGAAATCTTGACCAGCCCTTCCACGAAAACCTCTTCTAGTTCGACAAAAAATCCGAACCCGGTAACGCCGGTGATGATCCCGTGAAAGGTTTTACCGATTTTATCCATCATGAACTGGGCTCGGCGCAGGTCGATCACTTCCCGTTCTATGGCCATAGCCTGGATTTCCATTTGAGTGGACTGTTCCGAAATTTCGGCGATTTTAGACAACAGCACCTTTTTTTCTTTTGGTGGACATTTGCGTTTCAGATATTTCTTGAGGATCCGGTGCAGAAGAAGGTCGGGATAGCGGCGGATCGGCGAAGTGAAATGAGCATAATGAGGAAAGCCCAGACAGAAGTGACCGGGGTCGGCCTCAGAATAGCGAGCCTTCTTCATGGTGCGAAGAAGCAGCGTGTTGACGACTCTTTCTTCCGGGCGTCCCTGGATTTTTTTCAGCAGAGCCTGAAAATCTGTTGAGCGTACCGGTGAGGGAACCTTCAAACCGAAAGAAGCGATGAACTCATTGAAATTGGCGAGGCGTTCCGGGTTGGGAGATTCATGAATCCGGTGGATGCATGGTATGCCGCGTTCGTGCAGGTTGAGGGCGACAAACTGGTTGGCGGCCAGCATGAATTCTTCGATCAGTTCATGTGCCAGGTTATGCTCGCTGATACCGATCCGCTTGACGTGGCCGGCGGAGTCCATATGGATTTCCGGTTCCGGCACATGGAAATCGACACTGCCGCTTTTGAATCTCTTTTTCCTGAGCAGTTGGCTGAGGTGGTGCATGTCGGTCAAGGTCGGTAAAAACGGATCGTCTGCGTTCTCCTTTCCCAGTAAATCGTGAACCTCGTTATAAGTGAACCGCCGCTGGCTTTGGATGATGGAGGGGTGAAGGCTTCCGGCAATAAAATTTGCCTCGCGGTCGAAGTCCATGATAGCACTGAGCGTCAGGCGCGGCTCGACAGGCTTTAAACTGCAAGCTTCGTTGGACAGGGAAACGGGAAGCATGGGGATGACCCCATCGGCGTAATAGATACTGGTCCCCCTTTCCAGAGCTTCCTGGTCGAGCAGGGAGTTTTCCTGCACAAAATGGCTGACATCGGCGATATGGACACCGAGCCGGTATCCCTCTTCGAAGCGTTCCAGCGAAACCGCGTCATCAAAATCCTTGGCCCGTTCTCCATCGATGGTGAAGGTCTGCAGTTGGGTAAAATCTTTGCGTTTTCCTGAGAAATCGTCTTTTGCCTCAGCGTCTCGGGCCGCATCGAGAATTTCCGGAGGAAAACCTTGGCGTACTCCATGTTTTCTGAAGATGGATTGGATCTCGACATTCGGGTCGTTGGAGGAGCCCAGCACTTCGGCCACTTTGCCGATGGGTGGTTGGTGACGGGTTGGGAAGGTCTCAATTTCCACGTGTACGATTTGCCCGTGTTTGGCTCCCTTCCTGTATTTTCCGGGAACAAAAACATCATGGAAATATTTAGTCTCGGTGGGAATGACCCATCCATCCTTGCCGAAGGTCTCGTAAGTTCCAACGAGATGCGTGGTGTTGCGCTGGAGAATACGTATGATACGTCCTGCGGGCTTTCCCGGTTCGCGTTCCGACTCGATCCGCACCACCACATGATCCTGGTGCATGGCGTCGTTCATGTGGCGGGCGTTGACGTAAACATCGTCATGTTGCTTGTCGGGAATGACGAATCCGAACCCGTTCGGATGGCCGTGCAGTTTTCCGGTGACCAGATGCATTTCGTCGGGAAGCCCGTAGCGTCCTCCACGGATTTTTATCAGAGTCCCCTCGCCGGCCATTTCCTTGATGTGGTTACGGAACTCGCGCTTCTGAGTTTCGGGCACACCAAGCAGGCGGGAAAGTTCCGCGACCTTCATGGGGCGCGCGACTTTCTTTTTTATCAGTGAGAGAATTTTTTTTTGTGTGAGTTTCATAGGGCCTGCCAAGGATTTGCGTTTCCGGGCTACTTTATCACGACCGGGGAGTTAACCGGCAAGGAACTCGTAAACGGTGATAAGCCGGGTTTTGTGTCTGGTGGATTTTTATGAAAGGTTCACCTATAATCCCTACGAGTGTCGCTTTGAAAAATAAAGGAATGAAATGAAAGTACAAGTTGACTGGTTGAAAGAATATACCGAAATCGATGTCCCAACGGATGAACTGGGACACGTTCTTACCATGGCCGGGTTGGAAATCGAAAGCCATGAAACGGTTGAGTTGCCCGATGGGGAAAAGAGTGAAGTGCTGGAACTGAATGTGACACCGAATCGAGGTTATTGTTTGTCGCATATTGGCGTGGCGCGAGAAGTTTCGGCACTGCTGAATAAATCTTTGAAACTTCCTGATCCGCTCAAGACTCTGGAGTCCGAATGGGGAACGGTCGCGGTGGAGGATCGCGTATCGGTTGAAAACCTGGAGCCGGAACTGTGCCCTCGTTATTGCGCCTTGGTAATAGAAAATGTAAAAGTCGGCCCTTCACCGAAATGGCTGAAGGACAGGTTGACCGCTATCGGCCTTCGTCCCATCAATAATATTGTCGATATCACCAACTTCGTCATGATGGAATACGGCCAGCCTTTGCACGCGTTTGATCGGGATCTGCTGGCTGGCAATAAAATCATCATACGTCGAGCGAAAAAAGGAGAACCTTTCGCCAGCCTGGATGGCACCGAATTGAAGCTGGAACCGGATGCTCTGGTAATCGCCGATGGTGAAAAGCCTGTGGCCTTGGCGGGAATTATGGGCGGGATAAACAGCCAGGTTTCTGAAACCACCAGCCATATTGTGTTGGAGAGCGCCTGCTTTAATCCAGCTACAGTTCGCCAAGGGTCAAAAAAATATGGCCTGCGTTCGGATTCTTCTTACCGCTTTGAGCGCAGTGTAGATTTAAATGGCGTGGTTTCTGCCCAAGCTCGTGCTGCCCTGATGATGAAGGAACTGGCAGGGGGGGGAATATGCCTGGGCCGGGTGGATATTTATCCTGAAACGGGAAAGTCGATTAACATTCCGTTAAGAGTGGGCCGGGTCAACCAGCTTTTGGGTGCAAGTTTTAACTCGGAGCAAGTGAGGGACCTGCTTTCCCGGCTGGGCATGGAGGTTCTGAGCCAGTCGGAAAATATGGAGGTGAAAATCCCCAGCTTCCGCCCCGATCTTTTGCGCGAAGTGGACCTGATTGAGGAAATCGCCCGCATTGACGGGTTTGACAAGGTCGATACGGTTTACCCGGTGGCGGGGGTAAGGCCAGTCAGGATATCCCCCAGGCAAAATATCGCTAAAAAAGTACGGGAGGTTTTTTGTTGTGCCGGATTTGCCGAAACGGTTCATTACAGTTTTATTGAACGCGCATATGCGGAAGAATTCAAAACCGCTTTTGCTTCAGAGCAGGTGATCGCATTGAAAAATCCTTTGAGTTCTGACTACGATACGATGCGCACCAGCCTGCTTCCCGGCCTGTTGAAGACGGCAGGACTCAATTTGAGCAAGGGGCAAAAACCGCTCAAACTTTTTGAGGTAGGAAGTGTTTATTCTTCCGATTCTACCGGATTACGTACAGAAAAAGCGGTGCTTTCAGCTATCGTGCTGGGGCCGTATGAACCCACCCCTTGGAAACCTAGAGGCGGGGAGTATGATTTCTATGATCTCAAAGGAACGCTGGAAACGCTGATCACGCACTTGCATTTAAAGCTGGAAATTTTTCCGGATAGCAAGCCGTTTCTACTGCCGGGAAAATCGGTGCGGGTCCAGATAGATGATAGGGAGTTGGGTTATATGGGCCAAATGGCACCGGAACAGAATTTGGTTGCAGAACTGAATGTTTATGCCCTGGAGCTCGATTTGGGAGCCCTGGAAAAGTCTTCCTCTCTCCGGTTTCAGCCGATCCCCAAATTCCCTGAGACATACCGCGATATTTCTATTCTGGTGGGCCGGTCGGTGACTTCGCAAAAGGCCGCGGACTTGATCCTTAAAACCGGGTGTCCCTTGATTCAAAAGGTTGACCTGTATGACCATTTTGAGGGGAAGAAAATTCAGGCCGATAAAAAAAGCCTTACTTTTGCCTTGTCTTTTCAATCCGCCGAGAGGACGCTCTCCGATAATGAGGTCAACCCGTTATTTGAAAAGATTGTTCAAACCTTAAAGAGTGAACTGGGTGCTTCTTTGAGGGAATAAGGGGTTATTGACACCCCAATACCCCGGTGCTACGATTCTGCCATGCCTAAACCGGATATTCATCAACTGGAAGAGCGTGTGTTGGCCTTGATGGGGGAGTTCCGCCGTCTTAAGGAGAAAAACCAAGGGCTGTCCCGCCAGGTTGATCAACTGAGTCGTGAAAAAAAGGCCTTGGCAAAAGAAAAAACCTTAAATCAGGGCAAACAGGAGCGTTTTTCCCAGGTGGAGACCGTGAACCGAAAAAATGAAAAGGACCGGAAAGCCATGCGGACGAAGGTTCAGTCTCTTTTAAAAAATCTGGAAAAATTTGACCTGGCGTAATTAAAATGGCGAACAGTAAAAAAATTCAGATTTATGGAAAAACCTATAGCTTGAAAAGCTCTTCGTCAGAAGTGGATGCGGAAGAGGTAGCGGCCTATGTGGATTCGCGGATGAAAGAGCTGGCCAATGTGCGCGGTAAAACCTCCACTTTGGACCTGGCCATCCTTGCGGCACTCAATATTGCGCAGGAATTAATGGAGTTGAAAAACCAGGCCGGGGCGAAAGAAGAAGCCGAAGGAGAGAAGCTTCGGCAATTGGTTGAGGCTCTCGATAAGGAGCTTCAAGATATTGAAAAATAAGAGTTTTTCTGCTTTAGATAGGCCTTGAGAGACCGGGGTCTTTATGTTAGGATGTGGTGGAATTTGAAGTGGTGTCTCCCTGTTGTGTTCGAGTAAGAATTTAATTTCTTGAGCCAACAGTTTGTGAACGGGGTTGATGGATCGGCTGTGGTGTGCATGCCCTCTTTGGGAGGGAAGCCTAAAGCAGTTCACGGATACCCCACCTGTCCTTGACAGGTTCAAAAAATAGTTTTTGCACGGCATTTACGGGGGGACTTCTTGAGTGTTTAAGAGCTTTAGAGGGTTGGACTCCAGCCTGACCGAGCTTGAATATATATCCGGTTCTGGAAAAATTTGAACCGGACCAATTGGGAGTGAATTATGATCGAAGCGGGAAAACCTGTTTCGTTTTCAGATATATTTACGCAAGGTTTGTTCTGCCCTTCTTATAGGCAGTGTATTCTGCCTTGCCCAACCTCCCCTTTGCCGTTCCGGTCGGTTTCGCCTTGGTTTCCCCCTAAAAGCCTGTATGAGTAGAGTATTTTGTGGTGCTGGTGCCTGACGAGCGGGCAATTTCCTGACAACAATCCTAGGGGAACACAGTTGGTATCTCCATGAAAATGGATAAATTTGCAGTTCGTCAGGATATGAAGTTGCGGCGGGATGCTATGAGCCTGGATGAGGTTTTAAACTCGAGCCGGGTTATAGAAGGCAGGCTGTTTGCCTGTAAGGAGCTTTCCGTTTGTCGGGATGTGATGTTTTACCTCTCGTTCGGCAATGAAGTACGTACTGATGAAATGATTAAGCGTTCCCTCGAAAACCATCAACGTGTTTATGTCCCGCGATTGGTAAAGAGGGAAAGGCGGCTGGAAGTGTGTGAACTTGCAGATATGGATCAGGAGTTTGAGTTGGGCTCTTACGACATTCGTGAGCCTTCCGGGCTAAACATCAGGGTGGTGCCTCCGACAAAAATTGATGCCGTTATCGCGCCAGGGTTGGCGTTTGATTATTCCGGTAGGCGAGTCGGTTTTGGCGGAGGTTATTTTGATTGGTTTTTAAAACAATTGTCGGAGGGGGCTCTCCGTTTGGCAGTGGCTTACGGGTTTCAAGTTGTGGACTCGGTTCCCCAGGACCCATGGGATGAGAGGGTTCAAAAGATTTTTACTGAAAACGATACGATAAACTGCTGAGCCACCGGAAGGCTGAGTCGGTTTATTTCAAATATTGAGGTTCCACCATGCATATTTTTACTGTCATTAAGGTTAATTTTATAACCCTGATTATAGGGATGGCTGTTGCTTTGGTGATTGGCTATGCTATTGGTTATTTTTTGCGCAAAATGTTTACTGAATACCAGATCAAGGAAGCGGAAGAACGCGGAAAGAAAATCATCTATGAAGCGGACAAAGAGGTGGAGAACAGGTTGAAATCCGCAGAGATTGAAGCGCGCGAAAAATCTTTGGTGGTGCAAGCCGAGCTTGAAAAGAAAATGAAGGGCCGACAGGATAGTTTGCGTAACCTGGAAACTGACTTGGAAGGAAGGGATAGGGACCTCAAGGCGGAAAGCCATAAATTCCAGGTCCGGGAAAAAGAACTTACGGAACAAAGCAGTAAGCTTGCTGACCGGGAAAAAGGGGTCGACCAGCAAAAATCCGAGTACCAGAACCTGGTGGCGGAAGAACTGAAAAAACTTGAGGTGATTGGATCTTACACCGCCGAAAAGGCGCGCGAGGAGGTCAAGAACAAGATCATCGATGAAGCCAAAATGGATGCGGCGCGCGAAGTGAAAAAAATTGAGGAGGATACTAAAAACCGCGCGGATGATGAAGCGCGTCGATTAATTACCATGGCTGTCCAGAGGCTGGCCTCAGATCATGTGGCGGAAACTACCGTTTCGGTGGTGGAACTGCCTAGCGACGATATCAAGGGCCGAATCATTGGCCGGGAAGGAAGAAATATCCGGGCTTTAGAGCAGGCTACCGGAATCGATTTGATTATTGATGATACTCCTGGTGCTGTGGTGTTGTCGGGGTTTGACCCTATCAGACGGGAAGTGGCCCGCCGCGCCTTGGAACAACTGACCCTCGACGGCCGGATTCACCCTGGACGCATTGAAGACGTCGTCAATAAATGCAAAAAAGAAGTTACCCAGCAAATTACAAAAGCAGGTGAGCAGGCTGTTATAAATGTTGGCATCGATAATATTAATCCCGAAATCGTTAAATTACTGGGGCGGCTCAAGTATCGGACCAGTTATACCCAGAACGTTCTTGAGCATGTGCAGGAGGTGGCGTTTGTTTGTGGAGCCATTGCCGCGGAACTGGGTTTAAACGTGGCTCTGGCCAAACGAGCAGGATTACTGCACGATATTGGCAAGGCCATTGATCACCAGACCGATGGGACGCATACTCAACTTGGAGTTGATATTGCGAAACGCTACAACGAACATCCGTTTGTTGTCAACGCGATTGCCGCCCACCACGAAGATTGTGAGGCGGAATCCCCCTATGCTGTTTTGGTGGCGGCAGGGGATACTATTTCCGCATCTCGGCCCGGAGCCCGGAGGGAAATGCTGGAAACCTATGTCAAACGCATGACACAACTGGAAGTTATTGGCGACTCCTT
>JAPKCW010000085.1:0-8280 GCA_028822815.1 Nitrospinaceae bacterium
TCTGGGCGGACTACCCAGCGCCGTCACGGACGATATCGGCAAAGACCTGTGGGCAAAAATGCTTTATAACTGTCCGCTCAATGCCTTGGGCGCCATTTTGCAAGTTCCTTACGGACATTTGGGGGAGGAAGAAAATAGCCGGGTTCTCATGGAGCGCATCGTAAGGGAAGTTTTTCAGGTCATGCAGGGGTTGGGTTATTCAAGCCATTGGCTGAGTGCCAAGGATTATCTTAAGGATTTTTATGGACAGCTTTTACCCAGTACCTATGGACACGAATCTTCCATGTTGCAGGACATCCGAGCAGGAAGAAAGACAGAGATTGAAGCACTCAACGGAGTGATTGTGTGGGAAGGACGAAAATTGAAGATTGATGTCCCTTTCAATGAAACCATCCGCAACCAGATTCTATTTCTGCAAAAGAAACCGGATGATCCGAGGATGGATTAATAATGTCCATAGTTCTATCATATCTTGCTCCCTACCCACACGACACGACCGAGAATGTGGAGTTTTTCCAGGTCCGTTGAAGGCAGAATCTGTTCTCTGGAAACGGTAGTATTGTCCCCGCGAATAACCACCGAGCCGCCAAGTAACCATTCCACCCGTTTGACCATCAACCCATCATCCAGGTTGATCAGGTAAATGCCATCTCCCTTCATGCGTGATTTGCTCCGGTCGACAAGAAGCAGGTCGCCGGAACGGATCGTCGGTTCCATCGAGTCCCCCATGGAATGAACCAGAACCAGGTTTTTGGGGTCGGTGCCCAGCTCTTTATGAACCCAATCTGCCTTGAAAGCGAGATGATCGACAATCTGCTCGGAATGAATGATGGAACCGCCTCCGGCGGAAGCTTCAATATTGTATCGGGGCACCAGGACAAATCCTTCCATAGACGAATCGCCAAGAAATGACTTTTGCGTGTTTTCACTTCCCTGACCCGTGAGCAACCAGCCGGGATCACATTCGACAACTCCGGCCAGCTTTGCCAGCAAAGCAGAGTTTGGAATCCGTTTTCCGCTTTCGTAATGGTTCATGGTAGGGAGAGAAATATTTAATATTTCGGCTAAATATTTTTGCGTGAATCCCTTTGATTTCCTTGATTTAATTATTCTTTCGTTAATATTATTAGTCATTAGTTTATATTTTTGATTGATAAAAGTTAATATATGAATATATTAGACTAATCCATTTAAATAATCAATAAATTTGGGGTTTTGACATGGCCGGCCCCCCATCAGGAGGAGTGAGTTATGGAACCGAATGATCAGGAAGTGAATTGGAGGGAAGTCGCTTTTTTGTTAAATGGAGCTAATGAAATGCTGACGGAAAAAATTCGTGAACAGGATAAGGAGTTTGCCCGGCTCCAAGCGCAACACAAAAGAATACAGGACTCAAAGTTAATGATCAAAAACAATTTGAACTAGAATAATTAATCGGTCACCTTCGGAAATGGGCTTTTCGCAACTGGTATTTTTGTACCGCCCGGTTATGTTCGATAAGGGTGGAAGAAAAATGATGGCTACCATCTTGCCGGGAAACAAAATACAGGTGATCGGATTCAATAGGGGATATCGCCGCCACAATGGACTTGAGTCCCGGATTCGCGATAGGGCCGGGGGGCAATCCTTTATGCCGGTAGGTGTTGTAAGGGGAGTCGATTTTCAAATCGCGTTTGCGGATATTGCCGTCAAACTTCTCCATAGCATAAATCACGGTTGGATCGGTTTGCAGACGCATGTTTTTTCTTAACCGATTATGAAAGACGGATGAGATTATTTTTCGTTCCGAGTCCAACCCGGTTTCTTTTTCTATCAGGGAAGCCAGGGTAATGATTTCATACCAGGCAAGGGAACTTTTTTTCGCACTCATTAATAACTGGGGTTTTAAAACTTGTTCCCTGAAAGTGTCTACCATTTTTTGGATAATTTTTTTTTCTGGAGTGAATTTGCTGAAATGATAGGTTTCTGGAAATAAATAACCTTCCAGATTGTCAGCGGAAATGCCCAGGGACCGGATTAAATTTTCATCCTGAGTTTGGCGGATAAAAACTTCCTGATCCGCCAGACCCTCTGAGTGAAGAAGCCTGGCAATTTCTGTTATTCGGTAACCCTCCGGGATGGTGACAGGGTAGAGGACGGTTTTACCGGATGTGATCCGAAGAAGAATTTTGGAAGGAGGCATGGAGGGTGACAGGCTGAATTCCCCAACCATGACCTGTTTCTGTTTGTCTTGAATATAGGCAATAGCCTGAAAAGCACTGGGACTGCGGATCAGTCCTAGACGAGAAAGTTCCTGAGCCACCTGTTTCAGAGTCATTCCCGGTTGAATCTCAAAGATTATGGTCTGGTTGTTTTCGTTGACAGGCCGGGAAGCCTGATAGTAGAACAAACCTATCACGATCCATGCCAGTGCCAAAGAGCCCCAGAAGCCAGTGAAAAAAATTCTTTTTATCCAGCGCTTCATAAGTTTACAAGTTCCGGTTTATGATGCGGCCTTTCGTAACTGGCTTAGAAACTGGTCATTTTCCTGTTTTGTTCCTATAGTGACGCGCAGGCAGTTTTTTAATCTGGGGTGAGAGCCCAGGTTTCGCAATAAGGTTCCGTTTGCTTTCAGGTTGTTAAACACTTTTTCTCCATCCTTAGAGGCTCGAAACAGAATGAAATTAGAATTCGAGGGGTACGCAGTTATGCCGGGCAATTTTGATAACTCATCCATCAGGCGGTCCCGTTCTTCTACAATGGAATGGATTTGATTTTGCACCGGGGTAAAATCATTGAGAAGTTCGTTAGCGACCCATTGCGATATGGAATTCGAGTTATAAGGCAGGCGGACTTTGTTAACTTGTTCTGCAAGCATGACAGGGAAAATTCCATAACCTACCCGGAGTCCCGCCAGACCGATTTTTGACAAGCTCCTGAGAATAACCAGGTTATTGTGTTTTTCCATTTGCTTGATAAAAGTTTTTCCTGAGAAGTCATGATAGGCTTCATCCAGAACCACGATGCCCTCGAACTGCTCAATGACTTGCTGAATTTCCTGCTCAGAAAAGCAATTGCCCGTTGGATTGTTGGGGTAACTAATGAAAACAATTCGGGCCTTATGTTCGGCGATTATTTTCAATGCGGAAGAAGCCTCGAAATCCCAATTGTCATTGAGGGGAAAACTGACGGGGTTCAACCCTAGGCACTGTGCCGTGATGCCATACATGGCAAATGTAGGGTCCGGGAAGGCAATGGTTTCCCCTTCATTACATAGAACCTGCATCAGATATTGAATCAATTCGTCCGAACCGTTTCCGATGATGATTTGTTCAGTGGAAGCACCCGTTCTGTTGGCGATGGCTTTTTTCAGCTCTCTGCAATCAGGATCGGGGTAACGATTGAGTTGCAACTCATCCAGCTGTTGGAATATTTTATTTAACAGTTCCGGTGAGGGCGGGTAAGGGTTTTCGTTGGCGTGTAATTTGGTGCCCTCATCCTGGTTTTCCACTTGATAGGCTTTCAGTCCTTTGATCTTGTCCCGGACCAGTTCCATGAGATCGATGTGGGACATGGTCAATCAACTCCATCTTTTAATAGTTCTTTAATATCAGGTGAGGATGGACTGTAATGGGACACTCTGACCTTTTCTGCCTGCAGGATAGAAAGGATGGCATTCACCGTATGTTCGACCTCATGGTTGGTGATGACGTAATCGTACATTTTATATTTTTTGATTTCCTTTTTTCCAGTTTCGATTCGCTGTTGGATGTGTTCTTCTGAATCCGTTCCTCTTTTTCTAAGCCGAGCCGCCATCTCTTTAATGGAGGGAGGCAGGATGAGAATATAAATTCCCTGGTACTGCATTTTTCGCAAAGCTTCAACGCCTTGAACATCCAGTTCCAAAAGAGTATCGCATCCGCTTTTTAAGATTGTATCGACAGACTGGAGAGAAGTGCCATAATGAAAGTCATGAACACAAGCCCATTCGAGGAAATCATTGTTCTTGATTTTATCTTCGAATTCTTTTTGGGATATAAAGATATAGTCCACACCATCTGTTTCTCCATTCCTGATTGTTCGTGTGGTGTGAGAAACTGATATTTTTAAATCAGGCAATCTTTCCCGCAAAAATTTGCAGGTGGTGGTTTTTCCTGTCCCGGAGGGGGCGGAAAGTATTATGGCAAATCCTTTAGCCATGATGGGGGCTCCAACAATTTATAAAAAAATGCAGTGAAAAAAGCAAAAAATCAATCACTCAATGTTCTGCAACTGTTCCCTTATTTTTTCAAGTGCGCTTTTTATCTCTATAACCAGATTGGCTACTTTGGTATCGCTGGATTTTGAACCCATCGTGTTGACCTCTCGGTTGATCTCCTGGGTGATGAATTCCAGTTTCCGTCCTATAGGCTCTGTCGAGTCAAACAATTTTCTGAATTGTTTGAGATGACTGCCCAACCGCGTGATTTCTTCGGTAATGTCGCACCGGTCAGCCAGGATAGCGGTTTCCTGAGCCAGACGACTTTCGTCAACCTCAATGCCGTCATTGATTAGTTTGATTCTCTCCTTAAGACGGGCCTTGTATTCCTGAGTGATTTCCGGTTGGCGTTTTTCTATCTGCCCCGCGTGTTTCTCGATACTGTCAATGCGTTCTGCAAGATCTTTTTGTAAATGCTCTCCTTCTTCCTCCCGCATTTTCTTAAGGGAGATGAGGGCAGATTCAGCCATGTTTAAGAGCAGGCCTTCTTTAGCCGGGTCGATGGCTACGGGCTCTATTTTTATGATATCCCGCAGGCCGACCACAGAATCGATATTCAGTTTGCCATCAAGCCCCAACGAAGTCTGAATTTTTTTCAGTGCTTCCACATATTGAGAGGCAAGAGCAAGGTTGGGTTTGACTTCCCATTCTCCTGAACCCTCATTGGTGTTGGCTAAGGTGATAGTGATGTTAATGGAGCCCCTTGCGCAATGTGCCTTGGTCAGTTTTTTCAGGGGCCGTTCCAGGTCTACGTAGGCTTTAGGCAGGCGGGTAGTGATTTCTATAAAGCGGTTGTTGACCGAACGGATTTCCGCCTTGTAGGAATAATCCCCATCCTGGCATTCTGCCCGGCCAAACCCGGTCATGCTGATTAGCATTAATTCCTAAGCCTTTTCCACGATCAATTTGTAATGGCCGTTTTCTTCAGTCAGGGAAACAACCTTGTGCCCATCATTTTTAATACTTCGAGGGACATTCTCAGAGGGCTCGCCCTCATCCAGCAATACTTCCAGTATGCTTCCCGAGGCCATGGTTTCCAGCTTGATTTTTGTTTTAACGTAATTGAACGGGCATTTGACTCCAAGAAGGTCAATGCTCTGTTTACTATTGCCGTTTGCGGCTTTAGAACCTTTTGGGTCTTCCCCACCGACCCGCATTCTTAAAGACTTGTCCTCCTGCATTTTGTTTTGTACGTTTTTGCATTCCTCCAACAGTTGTCCGGCTTCGCTCAGCCACCACTCAGCGGTTTTAGCATCTGTGGCTTCAGGGATTGATTCAAAACTGTCGATGAGTTTGGCAAACTTTGCCGATACAATTTCCATGTCGATAACCAGCGACTGGAATTTTTTCAGGCATTCCCAATCATCATTGAAGTCCATGCCCTCTGTAACAAGTAGGGCTCTGGCAGAAGCAATGACCGAATGCTTGGCGTGTTCACCGGTTCCTTTGTATGCGTTTTTCTCCAGACTGAGCTTGCCTTGGAAGAGGGCTCGCTCGGCTTCGCTGATACGGTCGGTGATCATGTCGGTGACGGCGCCGGCACACTCCCCCTGGCCACGGTCTTCGAGACTGAACTTTTCCGTCGAGCCATAGTCGATATAAGACTGTGGAGACTTTTCAATGTCCGGTAGATCTTTTAGCGGCTTCAGCAAGTCGCGGAAATGGATTTTACCCTTGCGGTCAAAATATTCGCCAAACGTTTCATTGTTTTCTTTTCCGGCCTTATAGTCTGCCAGAGAAAGTTTCATGGCCGACGGAGCGTTTTTAGCTGGGATTTTAATGACCGATGTGCCAAACACTACCACGTCTTCAGAAACTCTGCCACCGAGAAAAACTTCATAATGCGGGGTTAGAATTCCGTTGAGTTTTTTGGCTCCGCCATGAAACCCGATGGAGGCAATATGATGCTGTCCGCAAGAATTCGGGCAACCGCTGGCCTTGATAGAAATATGGTCGAAATCCTTGGATTCCTCAAACCCACTTTCCATCTCCGTGTTCAGTTCCTGAACCAACCCGCGGGAAGCCGTGATACCGAGGTTGCAGGTTTCTGAACCTGGGCAACAGGTAATATCGCGGATCTCTTCGGTTCCGGCTTTATGCAGCCCTATTTTTTTGAGCTCGCCAAAGATCGCACCAAAGGCATCTTCTTTTGCCCAGGGAATCATCACGTTCTGGTTGACAGTACAGATGATGGTTTCCCCTGCAAATTTTTCAGCGATGCTTGCCAGTGCTTTGGCCTGCACAACGGTGAAATCACCCAGGATCAACTTGACCTGAAGATTGTAAAATCCTTCTTGTTTTTGTGGCTCGATGTTTCGGTTTTTCCAAAGTATGAACTCCGGGTCGGACTCATGTTGATTATCAGGCTGATACTCGGGAATGTCCGGGTTACCCCCTTCCGGCAGTTCAATTGATGGGTAGGCCTTTGTATCAAGCGCCGCATACTCTTCTTCATAGAGTTCTGTGATTTTATCCATGCCAAGTTTATCGACAACAAACTTCAACCTGGCTTTATTGCGGTTTCTTTTGTCGCCGTATTTGTCGAAGACAGAGACAATCGCTTCACACATCCTCAGCATTTTGTCGGCGGGGATGAAATCCACTAAATGTTTTGCGGCATGAGGGAATGAACCCAGCCCCCCGCCAATCAGAACGCGGAACCCACGCACTTCCTTGTCTCCATCTTTCTGGATAACCGCCTTCAACCCAATATCGTGGATGGGCGCCAGCCCGCATCCGCTACAACCGCCGAAGGTGATCTTGAACTTTCGCGGCAGGTTCTGGGTTAAATCTTTTCGCAAAAGATATTTGGAAACCGCCAGGGCATAAGGGGCCACATCAAATACTTCTGTAGCGCATGTACCTGCTTTGTGGCAAGCAGTTACGTTACGCACAGTGTTGCCACAGGCTTCCCGGGTGGTGACTCCCGCTTGCGCGAGGTCCTCAAGACCCTGGGAAACATTTTGAATGTTTACATAATGCAGTTGGATATCCTGACGTGTGGTGATGTGAAGGATTCCGTGGGAATATTTTTCGGCAAAATCGGCCAGGCCTCTCAATTGATCGCTGGTCATCCTTCCGGCAGGGAGTTTGGTTCGCACCATTTGTTCCCCATCCTGACGTTGACCATAAATGCCCTGTTGCAGGCGAAACCGTTTGAAGTCGTCATCGCCAACTTCACCCCGGTTCAGGCGTTCTACTTCTGCGGCGAACGCGTCAATTTCCTGCCTGACCTCGTCCGGAATATTTAGAGTTTTTGTATCCATTACTTTCCTCAGTTTCTATCAATACAGGCCGGTTATGAGCTTAATTAACCTGCCAAAATAAGCCGTTAAATTCCTAATTTGTGGGATTGACCGAAAAAATCAGAAAAGGTCACAAATTGGGTATACGAGCCGAATATTATACTATCTTATAATAAAACTACCCTGAAAAACAGTAGTATAGCAGATTCAGTATGGGGCATCTCTAAAAATTGCTTTTGGTCCAGGTATTTGCGTGTGAGAGTTAGGCATTATTAAACTACCCTCACTGCGGCTATGCCTTGCCTCTCCCTTCAAGGGAGAAGGGTAGGATGAGGGGGATTCAATGTGGTTGGAATCTTTTCCATTTCATAGAAGGAGTTGTTGAGTTGGACGCTGTTTTCCTGATAAAGATTAATTTTGCCATATATTGCATCGTTTTTGCCGCCTGTTTAATCAAAAATCGCAATTTCAACATCGCTCTGGTCGGCTTGACCTACTTGGCGCCGCTGGTACCCTTAGGCATGACCGATGCCAATATCGAACGATTCCTGCTCGTTTCCTTCATCAATTTTATTTTCGGCATCATAGAGATGGTCATTTTTGTCCTGACCGAGCGGCCCGAAGACATTGTATTTGACAGATCTTATCTGCAACAGCTCTTTGGGCACGTTCTACCCATTTGCATGGCGTTGGTGGGGATGTCTTTTGTTGCCCGTGCCACCGGTATTGCCGTAGGCTGGGGGGAAGCGGTGATGATTGCCGGACTATTTTTCGTCGGCTCGGTATTTCGTATCTGGG
>JAPKCW010000086.1:0-8116 GCA_028822815.1 Nitrospinaceae bacterium
ATTTCGTTGTCGCCTGCGATAAATACGAAAACCCGGTAACAGCAACTATAAACAGTTAATAAAACGGATAGCCCCCCAGAAAAAACAATCCTCTGCCCTCACAAAATTATTGTTGTTGGCCCTTTCGCGATAAACCCCCTCAACCTTTTTAAACATTCCTACGATAGCAAGCACGGCCATTAAAAATCCGAATATTCCATAGGTATAGAGACCGCTACTTGTGTTACCCAACAAATCAATAAAATAGCTCCTGTTAAAAATAAATCCCCAGTAAAACACGAATGCGTAGGATACCATCAAGCCCAGTTTGTGCCTGCCAAAAAGCAGGCAGAGGGTCAGCATAAAGGCAAAAAGAAGAACCTGGCCCAAAGGAACCGACATGGACTTATCTGCAAGAAAAGAACTGATAGGGTCGTTAAAGTCGGTAGGCATACAAATTTCTCCCAATTATTTTTTGATTTGCCGGCAAAATCGTATTTTATTTTTATATCTACAGGTTAGGGCAAATGCACTCTAAAATCCAGTCGAATTGATGAGGATTTAGGGGATAAATCCGGGTAGGTCTCTATTTTCTAAAGGCCTCATCCAGCAAGGGCAGCAGTTTGACTAATAAGCTCTTAAAAACCTTTCAGTAATCCCTTGCGAATGAAGATCACCACCAAAAGGAATGTAAGGGAAAGAACCCAAATAACCAGATAAGTCACCATAGACTGGTTGGCCTTTTGTTTTTCCAGCCAGCTACGTGGTTTAACACCACGGACCCAGAACACAATCTTTGCGGCCAGGTTTACGCACACAATATTCACCGCTAATAGTAAAGCGGCGCCCACCGCAAGTTTTGTCTGCCCCGAACCCAACATTATTCCAAGGGTAGCGGTAGGAGGCAATAAAGCGACCGCCACCATCACCCCGACCAGTACACTCGCAAGACCCGTTGTCAGCGAAATCACAGCGGCGGCTCCGGAGGCGAGGGCCAGGACCACAGAGTCCAAACCCACATCGGTACGAGCCATCAATTCCTGGCTGGAAGCATTGAGCGGCCAAAAGATGCCAATCAAAATGGAAAACAACAAGGCCGTTGCCAGCCCCGCCAGGGTGGTTTTAATCGCTTTCCACATCAGGGGCATATCGCCTAATGCGGCACCCAGGGCAAGCGCAATATTGGGACCCAGAAGGGGGGCGATGACCATGGCACCAATCACCACTGCGACATTGTCCTCAATCAAACCAATTGCCACCACTACGGTGGATAAAAACACCAGCAACAGATAAGTAGAATCGAGTCTCGCATTTTTTTCTATTTCGCTATAGAGCTCTTCACGGGTGGTGGTCACCGCTTCGTTTGCTTCCGTATCAGAAGGATCAGGTTCTTTCCTCGGGAGCACGGCTTCCAGCGATAGAACGAGAATCTTCGAAGTCTCCCCCAATAAACCCTGCAAAGCATCCAGAACCGATTGCCTGTTTTCATCACTGACAAGAATGCGGATCAACTGCCGACCCTGCTCATCCGCAGAACCCACCCAATTGACCTCGGAATCGTGTTGTTCAGCAATGCTGGTAACGGGCTTGAGGTTCTGAGCATCCGTGATCACTTCAATTAATTTCATAGAATCCTGTTGAGTTGTAAATCACCCCGCCCCTCTTTGAGAAAGAGGGGTCCATGAAGCTCCCCTTTAAAGTATTGCGCTTGAGCATTCAGTCCGCTTTGCGGGTAATGCAGTGCTGGCCCCACGCCCAGTGGTTAATTCATTTTTTTGGTTTGCAGGTTGCCAATGTTACGCAAAACCTGATCGTTACATTCCACACAAAAATAACCTTCTCCTGAACAAATCCAACATTCATCTTCCACCCAATCCCGAGCATCTTCTTTGGTTTCACAAAATTTCCCCACCTGCGCGCAATCTTCAGCGATTTTAATCTGGCAGGGGACCGCAAATTTTCCCTCTTCATTCTCTATATATGGAAGTTCATCTGACATAGTCTGTTCCTATCACTGTTTTTTAATCGGGCGCTATACCCAAATATAAAGCCCTACAATTATATTAGACCTTGAATTATTATTAAAGGGGGTCTCTATTAAATATAATGGTGACCACTGGTGTTTCTTTAAAATGGGTTAAAATATAACAAACAAGGATTCACATTATTTGCATATGCCATTAATCCTCAAAATAATATTTCTCTGCCTCCTGTTAGCGGGTTGCGGAGAAACTGATGATAACGCTAAGGCACCAATCGAGCCTGCCGACCCCAACATAATGGTTCAGATGGCTGTTGAAAAACAAAGAATCGGAGCTTATGACGAAGCCATTGATATTCTGCATCGGACACTGGAATTGGACCCCCAGTTTGTTCCCGCTTATACCCGGATGGGGCTGGTCTACGACGAGGCGGACCAAAGAAAAGAGGCGATTAAATCTTTTAATAAAGTCCTGGAGTTGGAACCTAAAAATTTGCAGGCCCGATTAGGGTTGGGGAAGGTTTATTCTAAAATGACCCGCAACGATCTGGCTGTGGCAGAATTCTTAAAGGCCGAATCCCTGCAACCGAACAACACCGAAACCCTTTTTAAAATCGCTCTGGAATACTGGTATCACCAGAAAAATCAGGAAGCCGCCGAATACTATCAGAAGGTACTCGTGATCGATCCAGACCACACGCAAGCGCATCTGAATTTGATCAGCGTGTACGAAGAACTGAAGGATTGGAAAAACGCCATTAAGGAAATTGAAATTTCCAAACGACTGGGAAAAGAAAAAAATGATGCTCAGGCTATTGCCATAGCTGAAAGAAAAAAAGCCTTTATTAAAGGAAGAATGCATTTAACAGATGAGGAGTACCAACGCAAAACCCAGCCGCCATTCGATTGATAACCGCTATTTCTCTGTGGCTTTTTGAATATTTTCTTGTAGCGTAGAAGACTTATCAGGCGTGGGGTCAATCAGGGGCCAGATCAAAATAAAAATGATGAATCCGGCAACCACGATGCCTATCACAGTTCCAATCCAATCCATCAGACTATATTCTTCTTTCTCATCACTCATAAAAAAACCTCCCACTAAGCGCCAGCGTGACGCTGGACCCAATGGGCAAGAACTTTTTAAGCCGACACAACTCTTTGCTCGCCAATGAAAGTTATTGCCAGTTGGCCCCACGCCCAGTGGTTACGCCGGCCAGCGGGGAACTTTTTGTTTATATTCCCGGTAAGATTCGCCGAATCTTTTTTCCAGATCCGGTTCCTCCCAAAGTGGAATGAGAATCAGGCACAGGCCGAAAAAAAACAGAAACCATAGCCCCAGGGGAACCGAAGCAAAAAGCAGGGCTTCTCCTGATAACACCAGGCAAACTGCAACCATCATGGGGTTGCGCATATAAATATAAGGCCCCCGGATCACCAGTTTCCTGGGCGGGTCAAACGGGGCCGGGGTTCCTTCACCATACTCGATGAACAGGGAAACCGTTTTCCAGCATAACCCTGCTCCTACTGCGATCAACAACATTGCCACCAAAGATCTTACATTACTAAAACTATACGGGAAACGCTCCAGCACTCCTCCGGGCCGCGAACACCAGACCAAGAAAGTGGGGATGACCCCCATCACATTTATTGGGAAGATCAGGAACGCTTTGATCAAAGGACGAGAAAACTTCATGGGGTCCTACCCCTCCGGGGCACGCGTGATATTTCCTCATTAACCTTCATGGGTAAAGGCTGAGGAAGAATATCACGTACTCGTTGCCACCGGCGGCCCGCCGGTGCTTAGTGGCTCACTGCCGATCTGGAGGAACGGCTACGGGTTCTTTTTCCGGGTTTTGACGAAAAAACCTTTTTCCGATTTTGGTTTTTACCCGGTTTTGCAGAGTGATTGCCATAACGCCGGGATGAAAATCTTCCTCTGGGTTTACTAATATTTCCACTTACACGTTTAGAGGCAATGGACTCAGAATGGTACGGATGTTCATCCACCACGTTTACCGTCCTGTTAATGGTTTTCTCAATCTGGCGCAGATAACCCTTTTCCCCGTCATCGCAGAAAGAAAGGGCAATACCGACTGCCCCCGCCCGTGCTGTTCTTCCCACGCGGTGAACATAACTTTCGGCCTCATTAGGAAGCTCGTAGTTGATGACATGGGTGATTCCCTCGACATCCAAACCCCGCGATGCGATATCGGTAGCCACTAACACCCGGACTTTTCCGGCACGAAACTTTTTCAACGCTTCTGTACGCGCCGCCTGGGACTTATTACCATGTATCGCATCTGCATTGATCCGGGCCTTGCCCAGATTCTTGACAATGCGGTTCGCCCCATGCTTGGTACGAGCGAACACCAGTGCCTTTGCGATGGTCTCGTCCTGAAGAACAGATTCCAGCAAAGCTCCTTTGTTTTCGCGATCCACAAACAAAACCCGCTGATCTATTTTTTCTACGGTGCTGGCTGAGGGATTCACAGAAATCCGCACCGGGTCGTTGAGAAAATCCTTGGTCAAGCGCAGGATATCATCAGGAAGTGTGGCGGAAAACAACATAGACTGGCGGTTTTTGGGTATCATCCCATAAATTTTCCTGATGTCAGGCAGGAAACCCATATCCAACATGCGATCTGCCTCATCGAGTACAAGCACCTCTATTTTATCCAGACGGAGATGTCTCTGGTTATACAAGTCGATCAGCCTGCCCGGAGTGGCTATCAAAATATCTACCCCCCGTCTTAAGGCGCTAATTTGTGGTTTCGGGCTCACCCCGCCATATACCAATGCCGGCTTTAAGTTCAGGTGCTGACCATAAACGCGAAAACTGTCACTGATCTGCAAAGCCAGTTCCCGGGTGGGTGTAAGCACCAGCGCACGCGGGCTCCTGGAAACGGAAGTTTGAGACCTCTCTGACAAGAGATGCAATATAGGCAAAGCAAAGGCCGCTGTTTTTCCTGTCCCGGTTTGTGCACATCCTAAAAGATCCAGGCCCTGCAAAAGATGCGGAATGGCCTTCTGCTGAATCGGCGTGGGATGGGTGTACTTCTCACCACGAACAGCGCGGCAAATAGGATCGATAAGGTTGAGGGCATCAAAGCCCACGGTTGAAGATTGTGTTAACATTTTTTTCCTTTTGGTGGTTGGCTGGCCAGAATAAGGACAAGCCAGTCCGATAGATCGCACTCAAAACCTGCGCTTGAGAACGCTATAATTGATAAAAGAGGATTTGAGCTTAAATGAGAAAACGGGGGAGATAAATCAGACAACCGAGGATCCGGGAGCTACTCAACCAAAAACATTACCGATTTTGGCAATACACCTGTCATTCTCTAGACGGCTAAATCACTTACAGTATTACTCATTATATAACAGGTGCTTATTAAAAACCAGTTCTTTTTTAACCCCGCCAGATGAGAGAGGATGATCCTTGGCATAGGTCTGTTTATATAAAAATTGGTAGATCAACCCCAAATGGGGTTAAAAGGACTTGAAACTGCTAGCGACTCAAGGGGACTTGCAAAAATTGCCAAAATGTACAATATCTAAATATTGAAGGTACCCTTAAATTATTTTATAAAAACTTTTGCCCCATGAATTTTTTGTATAGGAGGCTGTCATGACAGAACTTCCGCAATCTGAACACCCAAGAGAAAAGTTAGGGGATTTCATGACCACCCCCGTCATCAGCATAGATGTGAAAGCCACCGTTCAGGAGGCCGCATATTTAATGGATACGGAAAACGCCAGTGCTATTCTCACAACTGATAATGAAAAGCACGTAGGAATCATTACAGAAAGGGATTTTACACGCAAGGTGGTGGGGGCCGGGCTCCCATTATCCACTCCCGTATCCGAGGTCATGAGCCAACCTCTTTATACCTTGGACCGCAATAATCATATTCTTGAAGCCGCGGAATTTATGACTGACCACAATACCCGACATATCACAGTCACAGACCAGGGCAAAGTGGTAGGTATTATCACGGTTAAAAACACATTCAATTATTACATGAACCTGTTTGGCCTGGGTAGTTATGACCCCACTACCGCTGCTGACTGAGGATTTTTCTCAACTGGCAAGGACCTGCTCTCTCGCAGGTGATTTGTAAAGGCCGTCCTCATCCCGCCGCCTTTTGTTTTTAATCGACACATTTGAACACCAGTCCTTGCCCACGTTCCCTTCCCGTTCCATTTGAAACTTTTTCACTTCATTACATTTGGGGCAATGAATGCTTATATTCTCATCCAAAGCGAAGGAAACCAGAAACCTCAGTTCGGTGGAGCATTTTTCGCAACTATAAACAAACGAGGGCATAAAGGACAATCTGCAAGGTAAACAATGGGAGCAAACACACGAACCAACTGAAATATAATTTAGGCTAAAATATAATTTTGTAAATGCATGAAATCAAGCTTATCATTAATAAAAAGTAAAAAAATTACGCGAAAAAACTTGGCGGCCTTATCGAAGAAAAAGGACTGTAGAGTGTGTAAAAAATGACCGACATTACAGAACTGATAAAAACTTTTGTGATTTTACTGGCCATCATTGACCCCATCGGCAACCTTCCTGTTTACATTTCCCTGACTGCCAATAAAACCGACGAAGAGCACGACACAATAATTCTCAAAACCTGTTGCGCTTCGGTAGCTTTATTAACCCTATCTTTTTTATTCGGAAAAAATATTGTGGTTTTTTTCGGTATTCAACTTCCGGCTTTCAAACTGATAGGAGGAATTTTCCTGGTCTATATCGCCTTCACCATGCTTACAAATAACAAAACCGCTAATTTGTTTTCCGAGGAAGAAGGCATTAAAGAGGATATTGCTTTTATGCCTATGACTTTCCCTCTTTTCATCGGGCCCGCCGCCATAAGTTCCGTGATCATTCAATCCAGCGAGTTCACCCTATGGTCAGCTAAACTAATATCTATTGTAGAATTTGTTCTGATAGGCATTCTAATCTGGATCTCCTTAAAGCTCGCGAAAAGGATTTTAAAAACCCTGGGAAAGGCAGGAATCAAATTTATCACTCAGGTAATGGGTCTGCTCCTGGGCAGCCTGGCAATAGGGATCATCGCCGAAGCATTAAAAGTTCTTCTTCCCGGCCTGTCTTGAATCTTGACTGACCCTATGACAAAACCATTCTTAATCCCTAAAAAATGAGCATAAGCACCTTCGCCACCGCAGGCATCATTATTCTTATCCTTGTAGGCTTTCTGGCGAACTATCTTCAGTTTCCCGGTTTCCGAAAAAACGCAATCAATTATGTGTTTCTCGCGTTTGCTGTGCTATTGATCTTTTCCAGTTTTAAAATGCTTTATACGGGAGAAATGAGATCGTTTAGTACTCAGGAGGGAGAAATAAAAATATTCATGGAAACTCAGCCCCTGCAATTCTGGGGAAGCCTGATATTTAAATTGAGCTTAGGCAGTTTCATCCTTTATGCCCTTTTCCTAAAAACGAAAAAATAACTGACGAAACAATATTCCGTGCAAAAAATCATTCTTTCTATTGCCCTGATTCTTTCTATTGCATTTGCAGTATCGCTGGAAAGGATCCCTCAAAATCCAGAATGGTTGCGTTTCGCCGATCACCGTAGTTGGCTAGGCGTCCCTAATTTTGGCGATGTATTCTCCAATCTTCCTTTCGTCATTGTTGGATTTATGGGCCTGCGATTTTTGTTTCGCCTTCCAGATGACAGGGGAAAAGCCTTCGAGTTTTCCTGGGAAAAAGCGGCGCCGGCAACTTTTTTTACCGGTGTCTTCCTGACCGGATTCGGCTCCGCCTGGTTTCATCTTTACCCGGATAACTTGCGGCTGGTTTGGGACCGGCTCCCCATGACTTGGGCCTTTATGGGAATCTTCTGCCAACTCATCAGTGACCGTGTCTCTGCCCGCGCTGGATACCTTCTGGTTTTTCCCATGTCAGGACTGGGCCTGTTCAGTGTCATCGCGTGGTATTGGACGGAACTTCACGGAGCAGGGGATTTAAGGTTGTACTTCTGGATTCAGTTCGCCCCGATGCTTGCAATTCCTGCCATACTTTTATTATTTCCCGTGCGTTATACATATGGAAAGGCTTATTGGGGAGTCCTGCTGTGTTATGCCCTAGCAAAAACGTTGGAACATTTTGATACGGCTG
>JAPKCW010000328.1:0-1743 GCA_028822815.1 Nitrospinaceae bacterium
TTAATATCCTGAACCAAAACGGCAATATGGTGGAAACATTGATCCCCGTGTGTTTGAACCCAATCAGGGATAAGGCTGGGTTCGCCACGTTTCCCCTCAAAAGCCTGATCTACAAACAAACTTGGGTAGCCCGGTTTTCTATAAACCTTGGCCCACCAATTATCGAATTCAAGAACGCCCAGGGTTTGATCCTGAGAAAAACCCAAGCGAAGAAGATCTTTAGCGCGTGTATTGACATCAAGAGTTCGTAGAGTGCAATGATCGACCAGGGGCATTAAGCCAACACCGCAATCAGAAAGATCATCATTCAGATAGCGGGCGGCTTTGTTTTCAGACAAAAACCGCTCGATATATTCGTCAAAAAAAACATCGGTTTGATGATTATCAGACATCATTTTCAGTTTGGTTGGCTGGCTGAGAGTTCTCTTTAGCCTCTTTCTGTCGGCGTTCCTCTTCCATTCTAGGTTGGTTATGGATGAACTTCATGTATTTGACCAATAAAATCATCATCCCTAAAGGAAAAGCCACTATCAAAATTGTAACCAGATCGTCCACTCCATCTCCTGTGAAAATTTACTTGTGTATAGTGTAACATTAAAGCAGGAGAGCCGACCAGTGAGCAATAGCTCATTGAGCCGAAATAACTTTTTGCCAGAAGGATCACATATTGAATACGACAACAAAAAAGACAATAGAAATAGATGGGGTCACTCTACATTTGAGCCAACCCGATAACACCTCTTCCGAGTGGATTGGCCAGGAAGAAGTCCTCAGGCAAATTCAGGCTTGCTGGATGGTGATATCCGAAAAGGACTTCCCCCTTTCACCAAGAATAACCGGAATGCCCGGGATCGGAAAAACCACCCTGGCTATGGTAGCCGCGAATCAAAGAAATCAGCCCCTGTATATATTCCAGTGCACCAGTGACACCCGCCCGGAGGACCTGTTAATCACGCCGGTTCTCTCAGAAAAGGGAAAGATTTCATATCATGCATCGCCTCTTGTATGCGCCATAATTGAGGGCGGTATTTGCATTCTTGATGAAGGCAACCGCATGAATGAAAAAAGCTGGGCCTCATTGGCTCCCCTTCTCGATCACCGGCGTTACGTGGAATCCATTATTGCGGGGATCAAGATTCAAGCTCACAAGGAGTTTCGTGCCTGCGTGACAATGAATAATGACGAATCCACTTTCGAAATTCCCGATTATATCCTGTCGCGTTTACAACCCACCTTGCAGCTGGCAATGCCCAGTTACCAGGATGAATTGGCTATACTCAGATATCATCTTCCCTTTTCAGGGGAAGACCTTTTAAAAATGACTGTGGATTTCCTGCAAAAATCCCATCAGTTGGACCTGGATTTTTCTCCCCGTGACGGTATTCATATTATTCAATACGCTCTGAAACGAATCAGCCAGGAAAAAGATAATCCCCTAGCCAAAGATAAAATGTGGCAAGAGGCGGTCAGCAAGGTTCTTGGTGAAGAAGCTCTCGACCTGGATGCTCTTGCCGCCCGCAACCGCAGGGCTCTCGGTGAAGAAAGGCTTCCCATGGGTCTGGGAGATTTCTTTTTCAGTGATGACAATCCCTTGCACCCGGATATGGATAAATAGCGTGACGCTGAACCAGGATATGATTCCTATACTAAAACTCAGTGGCCGCATTCAATTTTTACCCGTGATTCACGGTAGCGGTAGTTTCGCACGGGAGGTGCGCCATCGGCTTTTAGCGTTTCCCTGTG
>JAPKCW010000329.1:0-1742 GCA_028822815.1 Nitrospinaceae bacterium
AATTTTGATCCCTGCTTAACACCAGCGCAATCTTCTGCATATCCGGAGACCATGCCGGCGCGGCGTTCAGGCCGGGAAGACGAAGCAGGGTCTGCCGCTTTCCCCCGGTGGCATTGATCATGATCAAATCCGGATTGCGCGCCGCGTACGAGGTATAAATAATCCAATTTCCATCTGGAGACCAAGCCGGGCTGAGGTTGACCGTATGATCATTCGTCAACCGCCTCAGGTTGTATCCGTCAAAATCTATGAGATAAATTTCCTTTTTTGCATTTTCCTGATTCAAGAAAGCTATCTGAGTTTCTGCAATGCCGCGTTTTCCCGTCAACTGCATGACCACTTCATCGGCAAACCGGTGAATGACTTTTCGAAGCAGGTCACGCGAAGCTCTATAACGCTTGCCGAGCAAGTACCTTTTATTCACTGCATCATAGAGTCGAAAAGTAAAAACTTGGCCTTTCCCGTTTTTCAACACACTATATTCGGTTTTAATGAGCCACTGGGCTCCTACCTGACGCCAGCTTCTGTAGTCCACCTCAGAGGTTGAGCGTTCCATTTTTTCCAGTTCCTCAAACACCGGCTTTCGCAGGGAGGAAAACCATTCGGAAAGTATCAAGTCCTTTTCCAGAATCTTTTTGGCTTCTTTTCCAATTCCTATAAAATCCGCGACAGAATCTTTTAAAACAAAATCTGTAATCGCCAAGGCAACTTTTTTCTGCGTCTCGCGTTCCAGGTCAATGCGAATTCGAGGCGCCGCAAAACCAGCCTGAGTCTGCAAAAGCAATAGAACCATTAAAGTCAGGGAAAAATAAAAAATGGATTTATTAGTCTTTGGGAACATATTTGAAATATATATTTACATGAAGGTTAGACATCTTTAATTGCTCAGGGAATTCAGGGAAAGGCACCGAATCCAGAACCGCCCGGACAGCCAGCGTGTCCAAGGCCTCCACTCCTGAGCTTTTTTTGATAATAGGCTTGTCTATATTTCCACGGGGGAAAATGTAAAAAGAAATCACCGCTTCCTGATTATGCTCTTCAGCTAATGGCTCCTTCCAGTTTTTATAAATTTTGTCCTGAATCATGCCCACATATAATGATCGAGCATCCGCACCTGGAACTCCTTCTTTTTTCGCGAACACATAAGAGCTCCCAGTCCCCGATTCAGTTCTAGCCGGCGAAGCCTCGGGCAAGGTGCGCAACTTGCTTTGAAAGCTGGAAGAGTCGAGTCGGGCACTGGAAATTTCCACTTTTACCGGTTCTGAATCGACCGACAAAGAATCAAGTTTCTCCAAAATGGAATCGTAGACTTCATCACTTTTTTGCGTGCTTTCGGTAGGCCTGGGTTCTTCTGTTTTTACATCAGGAACAGGCGAAACATCCATTTTGGCCACCTGTTCTAACTCCTTCAATAAATCCCTTTGAGGGGCTTGGGGTTTTTCGGGAAGACTTTCTTTCACCTTAAGTTCTTCAAAATCCTCCAGAAGATCTTCATGCAGGGGAACAGGGGCAACCGTCCTTTTATCTTTGATCTTTTTATTTTTTAAGGTCTCCAATTCTCGAAGGGTTTTCTCGGTAATGGGTTTTTGCTTAATCGGTTTGGCAGGTTTAATCTTTGGTTTTTCTAACCGTGCTACCTGGGCCAGTTCTTCAACTACGTTGGGAGTCGCCAAGGCTTTCTTTCCATCCAGTTTTTTCAACGCCTCCAGGAATCCATTGGACTTTGGCGTTTTGAGGGTTGG
>JAPKCW010000330.1:0-1736 GCA_028822815.1 Nitrospinaceae bacterium
ATCATCGCGGGGAAACTGGTAGTTGTATCCGGGAACTGCCTGTTGGAACGGAGCGAGTTTTTGGGGTTCTGCGTCGGCCGATGGCAGGCTGAAAAACAAGGCCAGAAATGTTATGACAAGGTGCATAGGTCTCAAGCTTCTGAAGAAAAACACCGCTAATTATACAAGGTTCGGTCTGGTTTGATATAGGAATAAGGGGTATACTGGGCGCAGTAATTCAACGATTGATGAAATCGTCTTACTTCTTGCCGAATTCCACAAAGCAACGACCCGTCCTTTATAATGTGAGCGTTTACAACTTCAAGCCTACATTTTAACCAAGCTCTGATGCGAGAATGTGACTTGGGTATCAAAAAAATCAAACAGCAAAATCGATGCGTATAGGCATAACCGGAGCAAAGGGTTTCATAGGAAAGCATCTGGTATCCGCGTTAAAAAAACGCGGAACGGTGGTCACCCTTCCGCGTAGGAAAGGGCTCTCTGGAAAGCGAGAGCTCAAACAGTTTGTCACGGATATCGACCTTTTTTTTCATCTGGGAGGGGTTAACCGGGGAACCGATGAGGAAATTCTTAATGGAAATATCATAGGCACTTCAAGACTGTTGGAATCCATTTTAAATTACGGCAAGTCATCCGCCCACCTTGTCTTTGCGTCATCTGCCCAGGTCTATTCCTTGGTCAACTGCAAAACACCCATCCGTGAAACAAAGAAAGCAAGCCCCGATACGGTTTATGGGGTCAGTAAGCAGGTTGCAGAAAACCTCATAAGGATTTCCGGGATCCCGTTTACGATATTAAGGCTGTCGAATGTTTACGGGCCAGGATGCAGGCCGAATTATAATTCTGTCGTGGCGACAATGTGCTATAGGGCGGCACGGGGTTTGCCTTTGGTGATCAACGGAGATGGCCGGCAGGGCAGGGATTTTATTTATGTCGATGATGTGGTGCGGGCCTTCGTGCTTGCCGGATTTGAGTCTATGTCAGGCGCAGAGAAAATTTTTAACGTAAGTTCCGGAAAGATGGTTTCGATAAAACAAATTGTGAAACAAGTCTGTCGGCTGCATAAAAACACCAAGGTCGAATTTTTAACGGATAAAAAGAATGTGGAAATTTCCTATTGTTGCGATCCCTCAAAATTTTTTGGGAAGTATAGCTGGCGACCCAGGGTTTCTTTGTCTAAAGGGATTGAACAGGCTCTGTCCTATTACCGGGGGAGAAAGTAAAGTGAAGAAGTATGACATTCAAGATCTGGACAAAAAATCAGATGAGAGAGGATGGTTGATAGAAGTTTTGGGTGGTGAACTGCCGGAAGGGTGCAAGGAGTTTGGCCAACTTCATGTGTCGGTTGCTTATCCCGGTAAAGTGAGAGGAAACCATTATCATACGAGAAAGGTGGAATGGTTTTGTGTGCCGACCGGAACCGGTAAGATTTTACTTAAAGATCGGGAGACTGGAGAGACTCAAGAAATTATCATGGGTGTGAATAACTTGAAGACCATCAAGATAGAACCCGGAACCATTCATGCCATCAAGAATATTGGTGAGGGGGATATGGTTCTTTTGGTGTACGCCAATGAAAAGTTTGACCCGGAAGACCCTGATACCTATTATGAAAAGATTTTGGAATAATTTTCAGATGCCATCCGGTTGGAAGTTTTCCAAACCACTCTTTTTTTAAAATATGAAAATCACTTTTATTACCAGTCAGTACAATAGGATCAGCGGGGGAAACAGAG
>JAPKCW010000087.1:0-8029 GCA_028822815.1 Nitrospinaceae bacterium
GCGGGGTTCGCAGTCATGCCAATAGGTTTCCTTTTCCGGCTCAATTTTCCGGGTTAAAGGGTCTGCCCGAAAAAATGAAGCCAGTACACGCATCGGGGTGAAAATGACGAAATACATCAGCCCCAGAATCAGCTTGAAATTAAAGTTCCCGACCACCAGCCCAAACTTCATCCAAGCTCGGTAAACCGGTGCCAGGCGGAGGGGTGCCAACATTGCCAGCGTCAGGAAAAACAGGACCCAGACTGCCAGAGCCATTCCGGCAGTGTGCCAGGCCTTATAAAAAAATACGGCCACAAAAAAAGAAAGCACCCCGGCCATCATCAGGCCGTATTGTTTTAATTGTTTTTCGGTTGGAACAGGTGGATTCATATTATCAACTCCCAAACTATCATGACTTTACGTTATCAAATTTTCACCCGCCTGCGTAGAGGGAATTTAGCTCCTCCTCACTCAAGGCCCCCGCAGGGCCATCATAAATGATTCGCCCTTCGCTCAAGGCCAGAATTCTCGAGCCGAATTCCCGGGCCAGTGCCGGAAGGTGCAGGTTACACAATAGGGTCACACCATCTTTATCGTTAAATTCCGCCAGCAGTTTCATGATCTGCCGTGAAGTTACCGGATCCAGGCTGGATACCGGCTCATCGGCAAGAATCAACTCCGGTTCCTGCATCAAGGCCCTGGCCAACCCCACTCTTTGCTGTTGTCCGCCGCTAAGGTTTTCCGAGCGGTCAAAATATTTTTCGGAAAGACCCAGACGATCAAGAACCTGACTGGAACGCTCCACATCCCCGGCCGAAAAACAGTTCATCAAGGAGGCAATAGATGAAGTCCCGGCCAGACGACCCATCAGGGCATTGCTTTGAACCGAGTAGCGGGGGATAAGATTATACTGTTGGAATATCATGCCGATTTTTTTCCTCAATGCCCGCAACCGGCTCGGCGTGGCACAAGTGACCTCTTCCCCCTCCAGGAAAATCCGGCCAGAAGTGGGCTCCACCAACCGGTTGATGCAACGCATGAGAGTGGATTTCCCGGAACCACTTTTACCCAGCACCACCACAAATTCTCCCGCCTCAACGGAAAAGGATATCTCTCTCAGGGCACAGGTGCCATTATCATAAGTCTTACACAGCCGATCTATTTTCAATATGGCAGTCATGGAATGAACGACCCCGCCGCAAGCGGACAGAGTATCCGACAAAGATTTTTATTTAAATGGCGTGGCAAGTCACGGGGAAGAAGACCCGCTTGTGGGATTCAAATCACCCAGATTCAAGTTCAACAAACGGCCCGCTTCCCGAACCGGGTCAAACAACCCATCCAGGTCTGTAAACCCACTGATGCCATAGAGTTTCTTGAGAACCTTGCTACCCTGAGAGGACTTCGACACTTTTTTAAGTCCCTCCCGAATTCTCACTTTCAAATCTCCTGCAAGCCCCTTTCGCACAGAGACCGTATCGTTGGGGATCTCCTTGGTGTAGGCAATGACCTTGACCTTGTCAAACACATCCGGAAACATTTTGGCCACCGCCGCCCGGGAACCCTCATAGGCCGCCCCGCCATCGACCTCCCCTTTATATATGGAAAGAACCACTGCGTTATGCGACCCGACAAAAACGACTTTTTTGAAAAAATGCTCCGGATCAAACCCTTGTGACATGAGAAGGGTTTTGGGATACAAATGCCCTGATGTGGAAGCAGGGTCGACAAACGCAAAACGCTTTCCCATCAGTCCAGCGAGGTCCTGAATGCCACGATCTGCCCGAACCATAATTTGGCCCCGGTAAAAAGGACTGCCAAATCTCTGCACAACCAACAAAAGCTCTACTCCATATTTATCATGGGCCAGAACATAACTGAAGGTAGCCAGCCAGCCGATATCCACCTTCCCGGCACCCATCGCCTCAATGACCGCCGCATAACTGGTTGCCACAGAGGTTTTAAAATGCAGTCCGGTAGCCTTTTGCAAAAGTCGGCCGATTTCCTTGCCGCCCTTCAGGATCACCTGGGTATCTCCAGAAGGCACAAACATCATTCGCAGAGGATTTTCCGCACTGCCGACACTTCCCGGCGATGGCGCCGCTAAAATCAACGGCAACACGACCCAAAACAGAAGTGCCATTTGCAATAACGGGGAAACCCCAAAAAGGCGGGTAATCAAAGAATACTCCAGAGAAGATTTAAACCGAGCACATTATACCATTTTGCCCCACCCGTGAAAAAGGTACAAAAAAAGGGGGTAAACCGCGCAAGCGGCTTACCCCCTTTAAAAGAAATTCTCTTATTTTACAAAGGTGCTACGGATGTATTTCACAACATCCCAGATTTCTTTGTCCTTCAAGGTTTTTTTATGAGCAACCATACCGGTTCCCTTAGAACCATTTTTTATGATCCAGAACATCTGGCCGGCGGAAACCTTTTTCATGGTTGCCGCGCAGGTGAAGTCACGAGGACTCGGTTTCAGGGCTTTACCCAATTTTCCACCACCATCGCCTTTTTTACCATGACACATTTGACAAGCCATCGGTTTGGCTTTCTTCATGTAAATCTTTTCACCGTTTGCCGCATTAGCTTTTGCGGTTTTATCCGTTCTGGCGGTTCCAGCGGGAGCCGATTTGGTTTTCCGCGGTTGCGGACATTTGCCCGCAAACGCAGAGCTGACTGCAAACAAGCTGAATACAACCAACACACCCAGTATCAAAGCCTTTTTCATCTAACAATCTCCTCTTTAGTAGTGAATTGTGCCGAAACTTAAATAAATTGAACCTAAACTTATCACTCCAACCTTTAAATCGGGTCTAACTTGTCAAATAATCACGGATCTGGCTCAAGACGCTTCCCTCCAAAAAAACAAAAAACACTTGTAAATTCACAGTCTTAAACCATCAATCGTCAAAATACTATCCCAAAGATTCGCATTTGAAAAAAGAGCCTCGCATTATAATCCATTCCAATACCCTGTCAACAGAAAATTCCCCGGCTGAAAACATAGGTGTGGAGCCTGGACATTCAGCGAAAATCCATCTTTTCCCCCCTGCTTTTAGAACATCCATCAGTCCTTTTCCCCCATTTTCTGGAGAGCCTATAATCCATTGAAAAGACAGAGTATTTTCTATTTTCAGGAGGTCAAACACCTTCGTCTTGGGGCAATTGTTCTTGATAGCCCAGTTCGAATCACGTATGATTCTCACTATAGCCAAGATTAAATCGGAATTTTGTAGGAATCCAAGATTCAAAATTCCTGGAGCTTGGCTATTGCAACAGCGACCCGATATGGGGCCAAAAAACAATGTGTTTTGAGGGGCCTCCCCCTTGGGTCAGCGCACAAAGCCGTTATTTTTAAAGGCTTTTGCCAAATAATCTCCCCAAAGTTCAGTCGTTCCCGCTGCTTTTCGATGCTGAGAAGTCGGGGGAGTTTTTGTCTTTGGATGAGGGGGTCTGGGATGTTTAAGTTCGTTAAACACACCGGATATCAGTAAGTTGCAAAATATTAATGGTTTCAGTTGGAGGTTAGCAATGAATGTTTTTTTTAAACGCCTCGATCCAGATAAGAGAAAGCCCAAGTATTTAACAAAACTGGACCAGATTCCCCAATTGACTGAAGCTGAAAAGCGGGAACTGCAAAAGGTTAACGATAAATTTGTATTCCGTACCAACGATTATTACCAATCCCTGATTGACTGGAACGACCCCAATGATCCGATCAAACGGATCATCATGCCGGATATCCAGGAACTCAACGAATGGGGCCAGTTGGATGCCTCCAACGAAGAAAAATACACCAAAGTTCGCGGCCTGGAACATAAATACACCTCCACTGCCCTGCTTTTAGTCAATGAGGTTTGTGCCGCCTATTGCCGGTTCTGTTTTCGCAAACGCCTGTTCATGAATGAAAACGATGAGGTGACCAAAGACATCTCGGAGGGACTGGAGTACATCAGAAATAATAAGGCCATCAATAACGTGCTATTGACCGGAGGCGACCCCCTGGTCATGTCCACCAGCAAGCTGGAGCCTATTATCAAGCAGATTCGTGAGATCGACCATGTACAGATTATCCGTATTGGCACCAAGGTTCCGGCGTTCAACCCTTTCAGAATTTTGAATGACCCGTCATTGCTGGAAATGTTCAAAACCTACAGCACCAGCGAAAAGAAAATCTACATCATGGCCCATTTCAATCACCCGAGGGAGCTCACCCCGGAAGCTATTGAAGGACTGAACCTGCTGATGGAATCTGGAGTTTCCCTGGTCAATCAGACCCCCATGGTGAAAGGGGTCAACGATGATCCTGAAGTGCTGGCGGAGTTGTTTTCCAAGCTTTCTTATATTGGTGTTCCGCCGTATTATGTCTTTCTGTGCCGGCCTACCCTGGGAAACGAAACCTATTCTGTACCGGTTGAGCGTGGCTACGAAATATTTGAAAAATCCCGGACCCTTTGCTCAGGTCTGGCCAAGCGTGCCCGTCTGGTCATGTCTCATGAATCCGGAAAAATTGAGGTACTTGGAATGAGCGAAGACCAGATATTCTTCAAATTTCTCCGGGCCGCAGACAAGATTAACGATGCCCGATTCATGGCCTTTTTCAGAAACCCCGAGGCCTGCTGGTTTGATGATTATCAGGAAGCATCGGATGAGTTTTCCCTGTTTTCCCAGACCGTCAGAGCGGGATGCTCCTAAACCTCACCAAATAAATAAAGATCCCCTTAAAAACCTAAATCAAAACCTTCTATTCGTTCCCCACAAATGGATGTCGTTCTGTTCCTTCTGTTTATACTGGGCTTTCTGAGCGCCGGCAGAATCTTCACCAGAAAAATCTGGAACTTGAATTTTTCCGGCCCTGCCGAAACGTTTGTCTTTTCCTCAGCTTTAGGTTCGGTCATCGCTTCGGCGATGATGACCGGTTTGGTGTTTATCGGCCAAGTCTCCTCATTAACATGTTGGGGGGTGTTGGCCATCCTGCTTTTTTCCGGAATAGGCTCTCTGAGGGAGTGCCGACAATGGCGATTCACGGCAGGTTTGACCTCTCCGGTTTTTTTTCCTTTATCCCCATTAAAAACCGCTGCCCAAACCATTTTAGGAATGCTTGTTCTGCTGGCATTGAGTCTCGCTTTGGCCCCGGCATTTGCCACAGATGCCCTAGTTTACCATCTTGCAGTGCCCAAGGCATTCCTTCAAGCGGGAGGGCTGATCAACCTTCCCAACAATATCTACTCCTTTTTCCCTCAGCAAATAGAAATGCTTTACCTGTTGGCTTTGGCATTAGGTTCCGATTCGCTGGCACAGCTTACGGGCATGGGAATCGTTTTTCTGCTTTTGCTCGCCCTTTGGCAGTACTACAGGCAAAAAGGTTCCGCAGCCTATGCATGGCTGGTTCCACTGATTTTTATTTCGACTCCGACTTTCTTCAGCGTAGCCTCCTCCGCCTATGTAGACCTGCAAGCAGCCGCCTATGTTTTTCTGGCTTTTTATTCATGGGAAAACGGATGCACTCGCAAACAAGCTGGCTGGTTTTTTTTAATGGCCCTGTTTACCGGTGCAGCGGTAGCAACCAAACTGACAACGGTTGTCATTTTACCCTTGGCATTGTTGGGACTGGCAGTTCACGGTCGATCGCATAAAAATACCCGTCAATTAGTGGGCCAATGCCTGGTTCTAGTGCTGAGTTCCTTGATGTTGCTTCTCCCATGGCTGGCTAGGAACTATTTTTTCACCGGAAATCCTTTCGCTCCATTTTTCATGACTTTTTTCGGCGGGGAAAATGGCATGAATTGGGATATCGAACGTTCCCATCAACAGTTTCAATATTACTCTTCTTTTGGAATGGGACACGGCATCCAGGATTTTTTGCTTCTGCCAATTAATCTGACTTTTTTCAGCGAGCCACATTCCCTCAAATTCGATGGTCAGATAGGAATCCTTTATCTATTACTTCTTCCTGCCCTTTTGGGTTTACGTCGCAAATCTTTACCCCTGGTCACCGTTTTTTTGACACTACTGATTTTCTGGTTCATCCAGACTCAGTACATCCGCCTGCTTGCTCCGGCATTTGCCTTTCTCTCGGTACTTTTGGTCACCGGACTGGAACAGGGATTGCAAAACTATGGAACCTCGACTGGGAAAAAAGATGTACTTTTTTTATCTTTAATTCTAGCACTGGGGCTGTTGTTCAACATTTCCACAATCATGAAGGAATGGTTCCACGTCAAACCACTTCCTTACCTCTTTAAAAAGGAAAGCCGAGAACAGTTTTTGACGCGGCAGATCAGGGCTTACCCCTTATACCGAACCGCAAATGAGTTTATGGGGGAAAAAGAAAAAGTCTTGTTAGTTTATATGAGAAATATGGGGTATCTAATGGATCGACCATTTCACAGCGATACTTTTTTTGAAGCCCACACCTTGAAAAAAATCATTGATGAAGAGGTTTATGCCAAGGGTATCATCAAGAGATTAAAATCCATGGGCATTACCCACATCCTGTTCAACCACAGTTATGTTTTCGGGGAAAATTCCGCTCTTAGCATGGGGGAGAGGGCCATTCTGAAAAACTTCCTGATCCGCCACGCCCAACGCATACAGGTAAAAAACGAGTTCCTCCTGTACCGCTTTGTGCTAGACTAGGCGCATAGAAATTTACATCACACCAAGCCTTATATCCTCTGGATATCAGGCTTTTGGTTTTTAAAAAGGACCTTCGAATATGGAAGAAAGACTGGCCGGAAAAAATATTCTGATCGTTATCCCCAAAGATTATTATATGGAAGCAGAGCTGGATCCTATTTTGGAATCCATGAATGCGGAGGGAGCCAAGGTTTTAGTCGCCTCCGCTAAATTGAAAGAAGCCGTTGGAATGAAGGGGGGCAAAACCAACCCGGATGTTTTGATTGTTGACGCGATAGAAGGCATTACCGGCGACAGTTATGTCTCCGCTGCCAAAGGTGTGCGCCAGATCAAAGGGGTTTTTCACGGGGTCATCGTTATAGGGGGAAATGGAGCCAGATCTTATCTCTGGAAAGATGAGCTTCTACGGCTCCTGCTCACCGACCGCCACCGTTCCCGTATGGTGATTGCCGGCATTGGAAGCGCTGTTCCCTGCCTGGGAAAAGCCGGGCTCCTGCAAAGCCTTGAAGTCACTACCGAACCCGGAAACAAAAAAGCCGTGGCGGCGTTGGAAGATTCCAAAGCAGTCCTGGTAGACGAGGCAATGACCATCACCGACCGTATTTTCACGGTACAGGACGCAAGCGGTATTCCCGCTTTTCTTGACCCGTTTATCGAAGCCGTAGTAAAAACCCCTACAAAGTAACCACCGGCGCCAGCGTAATACCCCATGCGGGGCATGCGTGGTGTCCTCTTCATTAACCTTCATGCCCTGCAAGGGTAAAGGCTGAGGAAGAATATCACGGAGCGTTATCAGCTTCACGGGCAATGCAATACTGGCTACGGGGCCTCCCCGCCTAGGCTTGTTGCTCTCTTTCTTTCTGAGTTTTGATGATCTTCAACCGGAGCTTGATCGCGTCATTCAGGCTTTTGACAATACGGTCATTGGAATCCGGAAAATGCAGTTTTTGGTTGAACTCATCCAGTGAGTGGGTTTCAAGCACTTTGGCAAATGCTTCATCCACAAAAGGCCTGGTCATCTGAACCACACCCTCAAAATAAATCGAAAGCTTTTCGTACTTGTCCCAGTTTTCAAGAATGAGGCTTTTGATCGTGTCCCCGGCAGGCTCCCCATCCTCCGACATTCTTCCCGCCGGAGTCGAGGTGCCCATGATTTTATAAACATCGATTTTGAATTCGTCTTCCATATTTATCCTGCTCTCTTAAGGAAAAACTTTTCCTCAACGGTTAACAATTTTTACAGACTTCATTTCCACCCTTTCATCAGGGTTGTCCTTGGGGTCACGCGGTACACCAACGATTTTGTCGACAATATCCATTCCCTTAATCACCTTGCCGAAAGCGGTGTACTGATTGTCCAGAAAATACGAGGCTTTGACCACGACGAAAAACTGGGAACCGGCAC
>JAPKCW010000331.1:0-1731 GCA_028822815.1 Nitrospinaceae bacterium
TTGAAATTTACCCTGTGGGTGGCGCTGTTTGCTGTGCCATTCCAGAATCTGGGGGTTTTCGGGGTCGATCAGCTTGCTGCGCAGCGCATGTTTTGTTGCAGAAATGCCCGCGCTGCCGGCAAGGCGATCCTTTTCAGCTCCTTCGGGCAGTTGGTTACCCTGCTGATGCTGCTGATCGGCACGGCTCTCTTTGTGGACAGTCATCAGGAGGGCTTTGGTGATCAGGAGTTAGCTACCGTATTCGGGGCAAGTATGGAAAACGTCCAGGATATAAGGGATTCAGCGACTTTCGCGGAGCATCCGGAGACGGGAGAAAAGTCCAAGGTGATTGTGCCACAGGCGGTAACGGTTTCCAGTGGCGAGACTTTCTCGGGGACTTCTGACTACATCTTCCCAATCTGGATTGTGCTGGCCCTGCCGGTTGGTCTTAGTGGCCTGATCCTGGCAGGGGTTTTTGCGGCGGCGATTTCCAGTCTCGATTCAATCCTTGCCGCATTAAGCCAGACGACACTTTCACTCTTCTACCATCCGGAGAGGGGGGAGATCAGCCTATCTGAAAGGCAACTCATGGCGCGCTCGCGTCTACTGGTCGTTGGATGGGGACTGGCACTGACGGGGTTTACCCTGCTGCTGGCGATAGCGCGTGAGGACATTCCCATTTTGCCTCTCGCATTTGGGATGACGACCTACACGGTGGGCCCGTTATTGGCGATTTTTTTGTGCGCAATGATTGGCCGGGGTTCCTTCCGGGGTCTTCTCGCCGGGTCGTTGATATCTTTTGTGGCCGTTATGTTTGTGCAGACCGATATTTGGGTCTTGCTAATCAAGGCAAAGCTGATCTCTGCTGAGGCTTTGGCTACTCTTTTCACTTATGAGCTTAATACTGCGGGTAGCGGGGTGAAATCAGTGTTTTGTTTTGCCTGGATGTGGCCTCTGACTTGTTTGATCACCCTGGGGGCAGGGTTGTGGATTCCCTCCAGGAAAAAGGCATGATTGGCACATAGCCTCCTCGCATTGAGGCATCAACGTCGATATGTCTCGGTTAGTATTTCGGATAGGGTAAATTTTTATTTTTTTAGAATTTATTTTTATCTTCCGGGTGAGTGTGTTGCCCGGATGTCTTGAGCTTGCCGGGCAAATTTATTTATAGTGGGTTGGAGGATTGTGATATCGGCGGAAACTTCTCCGGGTTTAAATTCCAATATATTTTTTTGCGTTTTTGAAACGAAAATTCTTGCGAAAAATCGCTGAGTCTATTTAACATCGGGCGGCGATGGAAATTTGGGTTTTTTGGGGAGATGTCCGGCTTACGGCTTATGGGCAGATTTGCAGGGAGTTCTGGCGACGACAACCATCGGCATAACAGAATTTGAAACCGCTTGACTGCTAGGCGGGCGGTTTCGGGTGAATGAATTTCGGTTCCGGATGAACGCAAAAAAACCGGGATCCGAGACAGTAGATAACAATAAATGACAATTTTTACTTACATCGGTATCGTAACGTGGCTCTCAGAGAAGCAGTCGCTAACAATCCGTTTTCCCCTGCACACGGATAGTTGATGGCTGATCATCTTAATACCATCTGGAAGGAAATCTGCTCCAAGGTCAAGGAGCAGGTCAGTGCGGACACTTTCCGGCGCTGGTTCTCGTCCACGCAACTGATAGATGCTGATGAATCCCGGTTACTGGTTCGTGTGCCAAACCATATTTACGGGCTTTGGATCGACTCGAA
>JAPKCW010000088.1:0-8015 GCA_028822815.1 Nitrospinaceae bacterium
CAAATCCAGCGGCATGATGAGAAGGGCAAAACCCATGGATATGCTGAATACAGAGAGCAAACCCACAAATATTTGCGGCCACTCTGACTGAATGGTTTTCACGGACCAGACAAAAAGGAACCCGCCCAGTACCATGAGGGCCAGGCCGCCGATTCTAATTTTCCAGTTACTCATTATTAGTTTCCACTAGAGCCAGAGCTTTTTTCTTGCGGTCTATGAGTACCAGGTTGCGAATGTAGATAATCGTTCCCAGGCTTTGTCCGACAATGAACACGGGGTCCTGCTTGTGGATGGCATAAGTCAAAAGTATTATCGCGCCACCAATGCTACAATACCAGAACGCAAGAGGAATGGTGCTCTCCTCCTTTTTTTCGGAAACAACCCACTGGATAATAAAACGGGCTCCAAAAAGGGCTTGCCCTACAAACCCAATGATCAGCCATTGGTTTACTGTCATTCAATCCTCCTTAATAATATCGTAGTTGATCTGTCGCTTTTTCATCCAGCGGATGGCCATTAAATCCTGGAAAGAAGAAAACAGGCGGTTGCGAATGTTATATTTTGATTCCCCATGAAGCCGGGGATGGTGACTAACTTTGACCTGGGTGACCCGGAACCCCTCCATCTTCATCAAGGTGGGGAAAAAACGGTGCATTCCTTTAAAGAGCTTAACATTGTCGAAGCACTCCCGCCGAAACGCTTTCAGGGAACAACCGGTATCGGCAATTTCCTCTTCACTCAATTTGTTCCGCACTGCATTGCCGATTTTTGAAGAGACCCTTTTGATCCACGGATCATTCCTCTTAAAGCGCCAGCCGCACACCACGTCATACTCGGGCATTTTTTCAAGAAGAAGAGGGATGTCGGCAGGGTTGTTTTGCAAATCGGCATCGAGGGTAACAAAAATCTTCCCTCTTGCCGCTTTGAACCCAGCTGCAAATGCCGCAGACTGCCCATGGTTGTGGCCGAACTGGATAAGCCGAATGCGCGGATTATGCTTTTGCATGGATTCGATCAAATGGGCGCTTCCATCGACACTGCCATCATCAATAAGAATAATTTCGTAACTCAGGTTCAGTTTAGATAGCTCTGTCTCCAGCTTGTCCTCAAGTGGAATCAGGTTATCCCGCTCATTATATAAGGGAATAACAATAGACAGTTCAAGATTTTGCAGATCAGAATTGTTCACGAATGTTCTGGAAAGAGTGTTGGTCTAATTGCTTGCGGGGTCTGCCTCATGCTGGTGTTTGTACCGGGTTCAGCGTCACGCTGGCGCTGGCGGCAAGTTGTCCGCAGGCACCGAGTATGTCCGTGGCCCGGTTTTGTCTAATAAAGGCAGAAAAATCCTGTTCGATCAAATAATTTTGAAAATTTAAAACTCTCTCGCGCGAGGGAGGCCTGTATTCAGATGAATCAAAAGCGTTAAAAGGAATCAGATTGATTTTGCAGGGAATATCTTTCAACCATCGTGCCAGTCTGCGGGCATCTTCATCCGAATCATTGATGTCTGCAAGCAGGACATATTCTATGGTGTGCCTCCTCTGTGGTTTTAAAGGATATTTTTTAAGGCAATCCATCAGCACCTCAATGGGATATTTTTTATTTATCGGCATCAACCTGTCACGCGTGGCATTGTCGGAAGCGTTCAGGGAAATAGCCAGGTTTATTGCCAGATTTTCCTCTTGAAAAGCTTTCATTTTGTCAACCAGTCCTGATGTCGAAACGGTTACTTTTCTTGTTGAAACTTTCATGGCTTGTGGGGAGATCATGAGCCGCAACGCATCCACAACCGGGCCATAATTATCCAGGGGTTCCCCCATGCCCATAAAAACGACATTGGTGATTTTATCTTTTTCTTCGAGTTCCTGGTTGATAGCGATGTGCTGACCAATAATTTCACCGGCGGTCAAATTTCGTTTCAGTCCCAGGCTTGCTGTTAAACAGAACGAACAATTCAAACGGCAACCCACTTGTGTGGAAAGACATAAAGTTTTTCTGGAATCCGATGGCATCCAGACACTTTCAACAACCGCGCCATCGTCCAATTCAAATAAATATTTAATTGACCCGTCCTTGGAGTGGGTTCGAGTTTGAATTTTTGGCAGGGCAAAATAAAAGTTTTCCGCCAACCGGGAGCGCAAAGATTTAGAAAGGTTGCTCATATCATTAAAGTCCCTGCAATGATAATGATAGACCCAGGTGAATACCTGATGCACTCGATAGGGCTGCTCTTTCCATTCAGAAAATAGTTTTTTGAGTTGGAGTTCGGTGGTCCCAAAGAAGTTTTGTGCTGGGGTCGACATGTCAGGGGTTTTCATCATCATGCAAACAGGAAAAGCTTCAAAAATTCAAGTAATTTTAGATTGTAGGGGAAATATTTGCCGGGCCAAAGCCCATGACCAATCTCAATAAGTACAATATAACTCATTGAAAAGTAATAAACTATAAAATTTGGCGGTTGAGGCAGGTTTTTCCCGGTTGCAACGGTCCTTAAAAGGCGATACTTTTATATCTGCTTGATAATAAACGAGTCATCAATATTTCAGGGATTGGCACAAAACCTGAATACAGGGAATCGTATGCAAACTGCCGAATGTTTTAGAATCCTCAACGTGTCCCCCGGAGAAGATTGGCGGACGGTGCGTAAATCCTATCATTCCCTGGCCAAACAATTTCATCCGGATATCAACCAAGGGTCCAGTGACACCCGGCTGAAAGAAATCAATCAGGCTTTTGAATATCTGGAAACCCATTATAAAGCCTCGGCTGATATTCTTCCAGACCAACGTGAGGCTTTGATCCCTAATAAATGGGGAAACTTGTTTAAAGGTCTGAAGAATAATCCGGCCATTCAAAGGGCATACCTCTCAGGCTTGAACTTTATGGTTGAACTGGATACCCGGATTTTCCAACTGGATATTCAAAAAGATATAAAAATATCAGGGTCCATCCTGCAAAAAGGTGCCAGCCTGCATTTAAAATCGGGTAAAGATCGTTTCGAAATCAAAGTTCCTTCCGGGGACTGGAATCAGATGTCTCTAAGAATACCGGGAAAAGGGGAAGAAAGTTTATTTTCCAAAAGGCGTGGAGACCTTGTGTTGAATCTCAGTGTGCCTGTGCAGAAAATCGCAAAACCCGAGAATGCCCGTTTTTCTTATACAATGAAAATCTTGCGTGACCACATTGCCAGTGGAAAGGTAATGACTTTGAATTCTTCAGAGGGTCCCATCAAGTTTATTCTTCCTGGAAATACCCGCGATGGTCAGAGTTTTACCCTCCGTTCCAATGGGGAGCAAACAGAAACTCTTCACATTCTCACTGTTCGTTTTGGGTGAGTATTTTATCAGGCAAAAGTTTATAGCATATGCACCATGACCCCGGCGCTCAAAAGGCATAATCCCAGTGTGCATACCGACAGGCTTAATAAGGGGGCGGGAGGGGTTTTATTTTTCATTAACCAAAGGCCTCCCAAACCCAGACCTGATAGAGCTAAGCCTAAGCAAACCCAGGTGGCCTGGGCTATGGTGGGGGTGAATACCACATTAGCCTCCATATTTCCCAGCAGGGAGACGGCCCAACCCAAAGGCGGCAAACACAAGATATAGGCCCAAAGTGCAGGATTGTTTTCCTTGCATCGATAACGCGAAAAAAAACGCAGCCCCAGAAAGCACATTCCCGCCATCATCATCCAGCCGGTCAGTTCAATTAAATCCTTTTCCTGTTTTTGAACGCGGATATGCCTCAACGCTCCCAGGACATATTTTGAAACTTCTTCTCCTTCCATCTCATAAAATCCACCTTGATTGCTGTCATAGGAGAATACTCGTGCAGTCGTCGATTCCGCAGGCAGGGAAATCGCCCTGTATGTATCTTTTCCCGCAGACTCTATTTCAAGATAGACAATGCCGGAATGATATTTGAGATTGTATTTTTCAATTTCTCCGAAGCGGGTGGCGTATCTCTTGTTTTCCTGATAAAACTTTTCCTGTATTTTCATCAGGTCAAGCAGGGCCTGTCTGGCCTGCACATCGGCATCGACCTCGAAAATCTGACCGCAAGAATTAAGGAAAACGAGAAAAAAAGAATAGGTGAAAAATCGGATAAGTGGTTTCATTACTTTTAAGTGGTAAATAATGGATATAACGGCTGTCGGTATAATGGAGTAGGCCAATGTATAACAAATATGCAATACCTCGTCAAGCTACCTCTAGTGGGGTAGGCAAGGAGCAAGGGTTTGTCGTCAAGCCGGGAAGAACCGTTGCAAACAGTAAAAAGCTATTGCAAGTTGCCTGTGTAGGTACTCCGTGTTGAGCAAATTTAAGTTTGTCACGGGAAATCCTAATAAGGTGCGGGAAGCGGAAGAAATCCTTGGTCTTACTCTGGAACCGGTTCAGGTTGACGGACTATTCGAAATCCAGTCCCCGGATCTGGATGAGGTGGTTCGGCATAAAGCCCAGCAAGCCTATTCGGCTTTGCAATGCCCGGTGATGGTGGAAGACTCCGGATTGGTGTTCCATGCTTGGAACGGTTTGCCCGGCGCATTGGTCAAATGGTTTGAAGAAACGGTGGGTTGTCAGGGCATGTTAAAGATGGTTAAAGATTTTAATGACCGGTCAGCAACAGCGATATGCTGTTTCGCTGTTTATGACGGGGAAACTATGCAGATTGCCCGTGGCGAAGTGAAAGGAACAATTGCGGACAGTATCCGAGGAAAAAATGGTTTTGGCTGGGATGTGATTTTCATTCCGGAAGGTCATGACCGAACTTATGCCGAAATGACTGCGCAGGAAAAAAATGCCATTTCTCATAGAAAAAGGGCGCTAGATGAACTAAAGCATTTCTACGTCTAGCCGGGATAACTTCTTGCTTGCCAGTAGGGCTATTGCCTAGTTGGCCCTACGCCTAGTAGTGAATATAGGTTTTTGAAGGCTTGCAGGTAGCCGGGGAGTTTCTGGTATATGGTTTCCGCTTCTTGTTCAGTGGGTTTTTGGTTGATGCGTTTATGATCTGCGATCATTTCTGCCCATTGGGGTTGGTCTTCAATCCAGCCATTTTGTATTGCCAATGTAATACATTGCTCATCACTGGTTTCCTGTTCTGCAAAACCGCGAATGCTCTTTATAGCCATGGTATAAGTATGTCCAAACCGTTGCAGGGCGGCACTCCTGAAATAATCGGTGTTTCCTTGTTTTAGGACTTCATCCAACCTTTGCAGGTTCCAGTCCAGATGAGTCAATAAAACTTTTTTCTGTGGTGGTGGAGCTTGAGACATGTTAATTTTTTCACTGGTCTGTGAGCGGTTAGCTGGTATTTTATCTTAATTTATGAACCCAAGTAGAGTTTTATAGCATTATGAGTAGCGATAACGCTGAAAATATTTTTGTCGATAACGGGGATGGCACGGTCACCTGCGAGGTGCAGGGTTTGATGTGGTGCAAGAACGATAGCATGAATGATTTGAAGAAATGGGTCAACTATCAGGAGAGCGGCGATTATGTGCGTGAATTGAGAGAAAAAAAATACGCAGGATATGATGATTGGCGGCTACCTGCCAAAGATGAAATGTCGACTTTGTTTGACAAAAAATTTGAAAATGCAGACCAGTTTGGCAAGACTATTTACATCAGTGATCAATTCGCCTCCGGCGGAGGGTTTTCCATGATCGCGCAACAGGTGACTGGCCGAATGCGCACATGGGTGTTAAATATCCGTGATGGAGAGTACAGCCATCCTGACGGGCTCTGGACCTTAACCGAAGCGGCCAGGGCTGTCCGGTCCCTTTAAAAAAATATACCGTTTTTTTTAACGGTTGGAGAAAAAATATGAGCGAGGAGATCTATTATCCTTCGGAGTCTGTTTCCGCGAAGGCATTGATCCAAAACATGGAACAATACCGGGAGATGTATGAGCGTTCCATTCGTGACCCGGAAAAGTTTTGGGCGGATGAGGCAGAAAATTTCACCTGGTTTAAGAAATGGGATCAGGTGCGTGGCTACAATTACAACATCAAAAACGGCAGCATACACATTGAATGGTTCAAAGGGGCAGAAACCAATATTACGGTCAATTGCCTGGATCGCCATTTGGAAAAACGGGGAAACCAGACCGCGATTTTATGGGAAGGGAACGAACCCGGTGAGAACCGGAAATTAACCTACCGGCAACTGCATGAGGAGGTTTGCAAATTTTCCAATGTTCTAAAACGTCACGGGGTAAAAAAGGGTGATCGAATCTCTATTTATATGCCCATGGTGGTGGAGTTGGCCATTGCCATGCTGGCTTGCGCGAGGGTAGGGGCGATTCACTCTATCGTTTTTGGTGGTTTTTCGCCAATAGCCCTGGCAGATCGAATTGTAGATTCCAACTGCACTGTTCTCATCACCACAGATGCAGGATTCCGTGGTGCGAAAACGGTTCCTTTAAAACCCAATGCCGATGAAGCTATGCAGTTGGCCGAAAAGGCAGGCGTAGTCGTTAAAACCTGCATTGTGTCCCAGAGAGTGGGGGAAAAGGTTTCCGTGCAAATGCAATCGGGTCGGGATACCTGGTGGCATGAAGAAACGCAAAATGCCGATCCTGTTTGTGAGGCTGAAGTCATGTCTTCGGAGGACCCCCTGTTTATTCTCTATACTTCCGGCTCAACAGGAAAACCCAAGGGGGTCCAGCATAGTGTGGGGGGATACATGGTCTACACCGCTCTAACCCACAAATATATTTTTGATTATCAGGATGGTGATATCTGGTGGTGCACGGCGGATATTGGCTGGGTCACGGGTCACTCATATATTATTTATGGGCCGTTGGCCAATGGGGCGACAACGGTTATGTTCGAAGGCATTCCCACTTATCCGGATGCGGGAAGGTTCTGGGATGTGGTGGACCGGCTTAAAGTCACCCAATTTTATACTGCCCCGACGGCGATTCGTGCACTCATGTCTCATGGGGATGAAGCACCTGCGAAATATGACTTGTCGAGTTTAAGAGTATTGGGGACGGTTGGCGAGCCGATTAATCCGGAAGCATGGCGTTGGTATTACAAAAACATAGGGAAGGGGAATTGTCCCATCGTCGACACTTGGTGGCAGACGGAAACCGGGGGTATTTTGATAACACCTCTGCCTGGTTGTACTCCAGCTAAACCGGGTTCGGCAACCCTGCCTTTTTTTGGTGTAAAACCCGTAGTGATTGAGGCGGAAACCGGTAAGCCACTTGAAGGCAATGGGGTAACAGGGGTGCTGGCGATTTCTGAACCCTGGCCGGGTCAAATGAGAACGATTTATGGCGATCACGAACGTTTTGAGGAAACTTATTTCAAACTTTATCCCGGTTATTATTTCACCGGCGATGGTTGCCGTCGCGACGAAGATGGCTATTATTGGATTACCGGAAGGGTTGATGATGTTATCAACGTAGCCGGTCATAGAATCGGAACCGCTGAAGTGGAATCAGCTCTTGTTCTTAATGAAAGTGTGGCGGAAGCCGCAGTGGTAGGATTTCCCCATGAGATAAAAGGGCAGGGCATCTATGCCTACGTTTCTCTTATGGATGGGGTGCAACCGGATGATGCGTTAAAGAAAACTCTGGTACAGTTTGTACGAAAAGAAATTGGGCCGATTGCCGCACCGGATATTATACACTGGGCTCCCGCGCTACCCAAAACCCGTTCAGGGAAAATCATGCGGCGTATTTTGAGAAAAATCGCCGCCAATGAAGCCGATCAATTAGGAGATATCTCGACTTTGGCAGACCCATCCGTTGTGGATAACCTTAAGTCTTCTTATTTGGAAATGTTCTCTAAGGAAAGATAGGACGAAAAGCAGGCAACCGGGATCATGGAGTCGAATCAAGATTCAACTCCATGATTTCTCACTCCTACAGTGAAAAGAGAAAGGTCTCCTCTTCCCCCCCCAAACTTTGAGCGTCTCTAATATTTTTGCAACCAGTGGGATAACAGTACATTTTAAGCGAATCTTGGCAGGTGTCAATCGAAAGTTTTGATTTTGTGCAAATAAAAC
>JAPKCW010000332.1:0-1729 GCA_028822815.1 Nitrospinaceae bacterium
CGGGGAATGGATAGCAGGAGGGCGTCATACAATTTGTTTCGGGTGCTTTCCGCTTTTTTAGATAAGGTTCTAAAAATTTTCTTCTGGAACAAATCCACAAGCAATGCCGCGAACAAGACCAGAAAGGCCTGCAATATGTATACGTTTTCCTGAATTAATATTTGATCGAATCCTGCCATCCGTTTTCTTTCCTTTAAATGATTACTGATGCTGAAAATATCATATCTCAAGGGGTTAGGGAATAATAAATACTAATACGTTGGTTATTGATTTCAGTTTATGTAATCTTTTTAATAGGGCTCTTTAAAACTTTGAGGTTTGTTTTGGACCAGGTTAGTGAATACATGGTAAAGGTGGTAAGGGATATTGACGCAGGGACTTCTGTAAGGGATGCGGCGAAAAAAACTGGACACTTTAGGGATCGGTTCGTTGCTGGTGAAAAAGGATGGCGATTACGTGGGAATGGTCTCGGAAACGGAAATCACCCGCCAGTCGGTGGCGAAAAACCTTGACCCAAACAACACCAAGATCAGCGATATATTGAATCCCGATATTGACTATAACGACCAGGAAGAAACCATGTCCCGCGCTATTGCCATAATAAGGGAGAAAAGACTCCGTTACCTTATAGTCAGGGATGGAAAAACCGTGGCGGGAATTCTTTCGGTAAACGACCTGCTGGCCTATTATGAAAAGTGGTTCCAATTAATCCTTTAAAAAGCATAAAAAAACGCCCCGCTTTTGCAAGCGGAGCGTTATTGAAGCACAGGAGCTTCCGTTAACTTGCGGTTAACAAATTACTCCGGAAGCTCCCCAGGTACTTTCATAGATCATGGGATCACCTCCTTCTCAGGGAGTTTGTTATAGCGCCATAGGCTTCCCTGTTAAACCTACCACGCCCCCTTACTTAGCAGGGGAGACAACATAGCCCACTAGGAATTCGGAATCCTTGGCTACCTTTTTGCAGGATTTTATTTCTCCCTGACAATGCATGTAACAACCGCTCCAATGGTTGCAACGGATGTATAGCCAGTGTTTGGGTTGGGCTTTCATATCCTGGCCTAGAATTTCTACTGTCCCTTTTTGATTGACCGTGTAGGTTTTTACGGCCCCAGGAATGGTTTTGGGAAGAACAATGCCATTGGAAGCGCAAGAGGTTAGAAAAGAAACTACGAAAACGATCAAAGTTAATTCTATTGCTTTTTTCATTCTCTCCCCCTTTTCTTTGGTGTCCAAGTCCTAGATTAGCGTCTACATCTTGGCTAATGCCAATTATAGCATCCCTCTATTTAAATCATAGAACTATAGTATGTAATGGATCCAGTTATTCGGGTGGGGTGGGGGGATTTATGCCTGCGATTTAGATCAGGATATCCAGGATATGTTTTTTGACCTGTTTTTGAACCTCGGACTTTTTTTTGTTCAAACTTTCTTCCAACTCTTCTTTAAAGGATTTTTGATCCTTTTTCTTTTTAAATGCCCAGGGCTTTTGTCTGTTCTTGCCAAACAGGGTTTCTTCTATTTTCATTGATGTTACTCGCAAAAGTCATTTCATGTATTTCTTATCGTTTCTTTAAAAAAAAATCTTTATTTTTTGAAGGAAATAACATGAAAAACCGCATTTTATTTATAATTGCAGTTCCCCCCCGCTTTGTTGTGGTAGTTTAATTTACATTTATAAATAATGTATAAGTATAAGCTAGAGGGAATTGGCCATGATAGCAGCTGT
>JAPKCW010000333.1:0-1713 GCA_028822815.1 Nitrospinaceae bacterium
TCAGGAATTGATTAAACCTACCCCTAAAAGCTAAGGAAGGGGTATCACGCTGGCTTACAAGTTCATAAAAAGTTCTAATTATTAAAGCTCCCTTAAATAACTTCCTTCCATTTTCAGGGCGCATGCCAACAAAACTAAAATCTGTTTTAATTAATCTTGGTCTTGGCCTCGTCAGTACGGTTTTATTTGTGCTGGTGATGGAGCTGGTGTTTCCAAAGATCCTGCACAAACTTCCCCTGTCCATTTATCTGGGATTGGGAAAGGACTATAAGATTCTAGGCCAGCATCATAAAAAATCTGTATCCCAACCGATTATATTGCAATTGTTGGAGATTCTCATGCATTGGGTTCGGGGGATTGGTATCTTGAAGCCGTAAAAAAACACAAATTGACTCAGGGGGATTATCACTCTGCCCATATTCTTTTTAACGAAACGGGAAGAGATGTCCTGTCTTTTGGAGCTCTTGGTTCGGGCAGTTTGCGTAGTCTTGTTTTAAAACCGATCAGCTATTTCATATATTTTAATTCTTTACGCGATTTTAAACTTAAGCAACCCAGGGAAATCCTGGTTTATTTTTTTGAGGGAAATGACTTGTCGGATAATGCTTACGCCATTGAAAAAAGGTTTCGTGTGGGGTACGACATGGACCGGCTTTATGATCCCAAATATTTTAAAGTCTTTATCGAAAAAGAAATCCTGGGGACCGATCCCCTTTATACAGGAGAAGTTCCTTTTAAAAACTGGCTGTTTAGCCGGTTCTTGGTCGAAAGTGTGAGCGATAACGTCTATAACGAATTAAGAAGGGGAATCAAAAAACTAAAAAAATTTGTTATGGGATTATTCGGGGTCTCTCCGGCTTCAGCAGAAGAAATACGGGTGAGTCCCGTTTTTTCCGGAATGGTTTCTAAAACTGATTCCGACATGGCGCTGATTGATGGAAAGGAGTTTCCCTTTCCCTACACTACCCAACAACCCGCGCTCAACTTAACGGAGGAGCAAACCAAACAGGCGTACTATGTGTTCGAACAGTCGGTAAGATATATGGCGGACTTTTTCCACGAATCGAAGATCACTATAGTTTATATCCCTTCTCCCATTTCAGTTTACCAATGGGTTTCGCCGATGTTGACTATTCTTGCCCCGCAGGGAAAGTTAACATTCTCTTCCGGAAAAATCTATCAGCGTAGCGATGAGATTTTCAAACACATCGAAACCATTGCCAGGAAATACAACATCCCTTTGATCGATACCCGGCCATTCCTTCGAGCTAAAGCGTTGAAGGAGGCTGTCCACGGTCCCCGCGATTGGTATCATCCCAACCGTAAAGGTTATGAAGCCATTGCCCGGGCGATTCTGGAGAATACTTCGTTCGGAAAGGAAACCCAGAAAGATTGACCAGTACGCGCATCCTTTTTAATCAAATTTTTTCTTCCGCTTATTTCTGCAACGAAGTACTAGTTGGGTCCAGTGAGTTATGTTTATTCATTAGCTTTTACCCTTGCAGGGCATGAAGGTTAATGAAGAGGATGTTACGCATGCCCCGAAGGGGGTATCACGCTGGCGGCGGCTCGCCACCAGATGTGTGAGGGAATTAGCAATGACTTGTTAAGCCGAGATAATTTCCGCTTGCTAGAAGAAGCGATGGCCCATTGTCCCCCGGCGGTTCGCCGGTTAGAATTGTTTGAGGAAGCGCAGGTCGTTTTCGAAGAACA
>JAPKCW010000089.1:0-7903 GCA_028822815.1 Nitrospinaceae bacterium
TCACTGCCGTGAATGATGACTACCATACAAACGATGATGATTATACCTTGCTCGAACACACCATGGATGTGTCCGCCGTGGAGATTCTTGAGAGTGGCTCTCCCGCCTGCCCGATGAAACCCCACATCCTGTTCTGCGTATTTCCAAAGAAGGAGAACTGCTTTACTTCAATCAGGCAAGCCTGAAGTTGCTGCAATTATCGAACGCGGATCCCTCGAGCCACTACCGCTTCATTGGCAAAAACTGGCCCGTGGCGCGCTTGATCACCACACCAATAGAACGATTGAATTGGAGTTTTCCGGGCGTTTTTTTTCTATCACTTTTTCTCCTGTTGACGAACACAACTACGTAAATGTCTATGGGTTTGATATTACCGAACGGAAACTGGCGGAAAATTACCTTCTCGACCATAACATTATATTAGGGGACCTCGTTGCGGGAAAACCTTTCCAGGAAGTCTTGAATAGCTTGTGCGAAAAAATGGAAAAATATAGCGAAGGGCTGTTAAGTTCCATTCTTATTTTGGATAAATCAAAAAAATTTCTTCAACACGGTTCTGCTCCCAGCCTGCCTGCGGGATATGTTAGAAAAATGAGCCAGGTTGTCCCGGGTCCAAAAGTGGGCTCATGCGGTACGGCCGCTTTCTTAAAACGCACAATTGTGGTGGAAAACATTTCCCTTGACCCTCTTTGGGAGGACTATAAGGAGATTGCTCTTGAATATGGCCTTAAAGCCTGCTGGTCCATCCCCATTATGGATTTTGAGGAAAATGTATTGGGCACCTTCGCCGTTTATTATACCCAGCCCCGCAAGCCCACTCCAGCAGAGATGGAGCTGATCAAGACTTCTGCCAATTTAGCGGCACTGGCAATACACAATCATAATGTGAAGGACGATTTGAAAAATTATGCTGAGGAGCTAAAAAGAAGTAATAGCGACTTGAGAGATTTTGCCCATATCGCCTCGCATGATTTGCAGGAACCCTTAAGGAAAATATCCATATTCAGCGATCGCCTGCAGGAAGCCAAGTCCCAATTGAGCGAACAACACCGGGACTATCTCTCAAGAATGGGAAATGCCGCCCATCGAATGCAGGCGCTGATTGATGACCTGCTTCAACTTTCCCAGATAACCGCCAAGGGAAAACCTTTCAAAAAAGTGGACCTGTCCGAAATTTCCCGTGAAGTCATCGAAGATCTTGAAACACGGCTCACGGAAACCCAAGGCAAGATCACCCTCGGCGACCTGCCCATTCTTGATGCCGACCCTTCCCAGATGCGTCAACTTTTGCAAAACCTTATTGAAAACGCCTTGAAATACCACAAACCAGACATCCCCCACGTTATCCATCTGGACTGCCAACCCGGCCAAAACGGGTGCTGGGAAATTTCTGTGCACGATAACGGAATCGGGCTGGATGAAAAGTTTTCGGAGCGGATTTTCGTCCCTCTGGAAAGACTGCACGGAAGATCGGCTTATGAAGGAACGGGAATTGGCCTGGCTATCTGCAAGAAAATTGTTTCCCGGCATGGGGGCAGGATAACTGTAAAAAGCCAGCTGGGAGAAGGGTCCACATTCACCATCACTCTTCCCAAGAGCCAACCCACTTAACCCGCATATTGCAGAGGGTTGTAAATCACCCCAGCTACCCCATGCGGGCTAAACTTTGGCTGGCCCGTCAACCGGACTTTTTAGCAATTTTCGCCCAGGTGTCGCGGAGGGTTACGGTCCTGTTGAAAACCGGAGCCCCAGGAGCGGAATCCTCATTATCCACGCAAAAATATCCCAGCCGTAAAAACTGAAACCGGTCTCCCCCCACCGCGTCCTTCAAAAAGGGTTCAATAAACGCGACCTGGATAATCTCCAGAGAATCTGGATTCAAGCTTGTTTTCAGGTCAGGGCATTCTTTCTCGTCTGCTGGATTTTCTTTGAGAAAAAGGTGGTTGTACAATCTCACTTCGGCGCGCTGGGCATGGGCCGCAGTAAGCCAGTGCAGAGTGCCTTTCACCTTACGGCCCTCCTGGGAAGAACCGCTTTTGGTTTCCGGGTCGTAAGTACAATGTAGCTCAAGCACCTCTCCCGTTTTTTCATCCTTAATCACCTGTTCGCATTTGATAATGTAAGCATGCTTCAACCGCACCTCCCTGCCCGGAGCAAGGCGGAAAAACTTTTTAGGAGGGTCTTCCATAAAATCATCCCGTTCAATATAAAGAACTCGGGAAAAAGGAATTTTGCGAGATCCCGCCTCGGAGTCTTCCGGGTTGTTCTCGGCAATCAGTTCTTCCACCTGATTTTCCGGGTAATTCTCAATCACCACTTTCAACGGTCGAATCACCGCCATCACTCGGGGTGATGTCCGATTTAAATTTTCCCGAACGCAATGTTCCAGCAAAGCAAAATCTACCGTGCTGTTGCTTTTGGAGACTCCGATCCGCTCACAAAAATCACGAATTGCCTCCGGCGGGTAACCCCTACGGCGCATGCCCGATAAAGTCGGCATACGTGGATCGTTCCACCCGCTCACATGCTTCTCTTCCACCAACTGCAAAAGCTTGCGCTTGCTCAATATTGTGTAATTCAGGTTGAGGCGGGCAAATTCTATTTGCTGGGGACAATAGATATCCAGCTCTTTCAGGAACCAGTCATAAAGAGGCCGGTGATCCTCAAACTCCAGGGTACAGATTGAGTGGGTGATCCGCTCCAGGGAATCCGATTGACCGTGCGTGAAATCATACATGGGATAAATGCACCACTTATCTCCGGTACGGTGGTGGGTTGCTTTTAAAATTCGGTACAGCACCGGGTCACGCAAATTCAAATTCCCTGATGCCATGTCAATTTTGGCCCGCAAGACCCTTTCGCCTTCCGCAAACTCACCGGCCCGCATCCGTTTAAACAAATCCAAATTTTCTTCCCCCGGCCTGTCACGGTGGGGGCTGTCCCGTCCCGGTTCGGAAAGCGTACCACGGTATTCACGAATTTGTTCCGGGCTCAACGCATCCACATATGCTTTGCCTTTCTCAATCAACCGGACCGCATATTCGTAGAGCTGATCAAAATTTTCTGACGAGTAATGCAATCGGTTTTCCCAATCAAACCCCAGCCATCGCACATCTTCCATAATGGCTTTTACATATTCTTCTTCTTCCTTGCTGGGGTTGGTGTCATCAAACCGCAAGTTACATTTTCCGGAATATTGCGCCGCCAAGCCGAAGTTCAGGCAAATGGACTTGGCATGGCCGATATGCAGATATCCGTTAGGTTCAGGAGGGAAACGGGTATGAACCCGCCCATCATATTTCCCGGTTTTTAAATCTTCCTCGATAATGTTCTGGATAAAATGGTTCGAGGATTCTGAATCGTCCATTTGCAAAATCTTTCCGCCAGCATAACGCTGGACTCAATCTGCACGTGATATTCTTCCCTCCAGCAGAGACGGAACCTTTTACTTCCTCTCCCTTGAAGGGAGAGGATTGAGGTGAGGGTGATTTAATAATACTTCAACCCACACACAGAAATACTCGTGCAATACACAGGCTAGTGGTATTTTAAGGTAAAAATAGTTTTCCCTAAATGTCAGATAATACGTTTGAATGACCAGTAATCGCAAATTTATAATTCTCCTGATTTTCATAATCGCAGTAGTGTCCAGCTTCTGGCTGGTTTCCCGCTACCCGGCTTTGGATATTAAAGCCGCCCTCTCCGGCAGTGAAGCCTTTGAAGACCCGCTCACTCACCAGGCTCACTTTCATGCTCCGCGCAAAGCAGATTTTATTACGCGGGTGGTTTATACCACCCTGAACTGGTATGAAACCAACTGGCGCGGAATGGCGTTTGGCCTGGTTCTCGCCGCCGGATTCTATACCCTGCTCAAAACCATTCCCCGCCAGTCTTCGGATCGGCGCTTCCGCAACAGTTTTATGGGCATGTTTGTCGGTACTCCGCTGGGAGTCTGTGTCAATTGTGTCGCGCCTATCGCCAAAGGCATGTATGAAGCCGGCAGTAAAATGGAAACCGCGTTAGCTGTCATGTTCAGCTCCCCCACCCTGAACATTGTCGTCCTCACTATGCTGTTCTCGATTTTTCCTTTTTATATGGCGGTGATGAAACTGGTGGCAACTTTTATTTTGATCCTGATTATCGTTCCCCTGATTTCGGAGAAAAGGCGAACCGCACCGGAAAATCAAGTCTGTGAAATCGATCCTGCCGCAACCTACGACCTCAACCACGAATCATGGGCGATGGCTTTCATATCTGCCAGCCGGGATTACTGGAAAAGTTTGTGCTACATCTTTACCCGCACCGTCCCCCTGATGTTGCTGGCTGGCGTGTTCGGGGCTCTGGCCAGCCATCTCTGGAGCTTTGACAAGTTAGTCGGAGCACCTATCAACCTGGCCAGTCTGAGCCTGCTCTCCTTTATGGGAACGCTCATGCCCCTGCCTATCGCGTTCGACCTCATGCTGGCGCAGGCCATGATGATGTCGGGGCTTTCCCCTGCATTCGTCACCACGCTTGTGTTTACCTTTGGCACGTTCAGTATCTATTCCGCCATGATCATCGCCCGTACTTTCTCTGTTTTTCTGGCGGTAAAATTATTTTTCATCGTCTTTGCCATCGGCATCGGCCTGGGATATGCTGCCAACAATTTCGTTGAATACCGGCATGTTAAATGGTTGACACAATACGACCAGATCATCTCAACCCCTGATCGGACCCCCTCTGCCCTCTCTACCCGACCGGAAGTCAAAGTTCCTGAAAAAACTGATTCGCCTACGGCCCCCATCATCTTTAAACAGGACAATCTGGAGATTCGTGCGCTGGCACACAGGCCACGCAACAAACAAACCGGCAAACCATTCACACAACGCCTGGGAACGGACATGGGAATCACTTATTCCAATTCCCTGACACCAAAAATATTTCTCGACCCTTTGTTTTTCGGCAGGGGCATAGCTTCCGGTGATTTTAATCTCGATGGCTGGGCGGATATCGCGGTGGCCACGAATAACGGATTCGAACTCTACCAGAACATGAATGGCACCCGATTTAAAAAGGTATTCAGCGGAGTCGAAATGTTGAACGGGAAACAGGGAATCAACATCGCCCTGGTGGACTTGAATAATGACGGCTGGCTCGATATTTTCCTGACTACTTTTAACGAAGGGAATTTCGTGGTGCTCAATCCCCTGCCCGATGATGGCAAGGTAAAAGTTCTTCGGGTTCCCAACGGCGGGGCTCTCTTAACCAGCGCATCGGCCTTCGCCGACCTCAACCGGGATGGTTTCCCCGATATCATCAACGGAAATTATTTTTTAGGCGTTTTCACCCGCAAACCAGTAGGACAAGCCGCCGACCAATGGATTCTCAATCACAATCTGGAATTCAAATCGCAAATCCTGGATGGAATTCCCGGACAAACCCACAGCGTCCTGCTTTCGGATATCAACGCAGACGGAATTCCCGATCTAATAATCGGTAACGACTACCGGGTCGCGGATACCTATTACCACGGAAGTTTAAGCAAAGGATTCAAAAAAATCCGCCAGCAGGACGGCATCATCCCCCTGACTACGCAGAACACCATGAGCATCGATACCGCCGATTTCAATAATGACCTGATCCCGGATATTTATCTCGCCAATATAGGAATGTCGCGCGGACTGGATGTGGTTTCCAATATCTTCGGCAATACCATGCAAAATACCGGGCTGGAATTTTGCGAGTCCGGCAAAACCCTGCTTGACCGAAAAACCTGCCACCAACTCAACCAACTAACTACGTTGTTGAATCCGGAAAAGCAGGATATCACCGAACACTGCACCCGCCTGGAAAACCCGCAATGGATAAAAGAATGTATGATCACACGCATGATTCTCGTGGCTTCAAGCAGAAAGATGCCATCTCTCTGTGAGAAAATTTTAGACCCTTTTGCTCTCAACCGTACTTATTGCCAAAAATTTTTCCAGGCTGAGCATCTTGAATTTTTGCGGGATGATGAAATCCCCATGCAGACTCAGTTCAATCTTCTGTTATCAGGCCAGGCTGACCATACTTTTCGGGATGTCTCGGAACAGGCAAAAATCTCCACCGCCGAGTGGAGTTGGAACGCCCGGTTCGCCGACCTCGATAACGATGAATGGCAGGACCTTTTTGTGGTCAACGGGGTACCCATCACCCAGGAGTTTGCCGCGAATAATTTTTTCCATAATCAAAATGGTAAATCCTTCGCTCCGGCCGAAACAAAATTTGGCCTGGACGACCACGACCACAGCTCGTCCTACACCTACATCGACATCGACCGGGATGGAGATCTTGATATTATCGCCAACACTCTATATGGCCCGTTCAAGGTATATACCAATAATAATACCCAGGGAAACAGCGTGACTATCAAACTGGTCGATGAACAAGGCAACCGGTTCTGCCTGGGTTGCACAATCATCATCCGCTATGGGCCAGATGGCACACGCCACCAGATGCGTGAGATCAAAACCGGCGGCGGGTTCCATTCCTACGACGCGCCTGTCGCCCATTTTGGTCTGGGAGAATATGAAACCATCTACCAAATTGAAATAACCTGGTCCACAGGAGAAACCTCAATACTAAAACATAACTTCCCCGCCAACCACGAATACACTACTAGGCGTAGGGCCAGTACTGCATTGCCCGTCAAGTAGGCCAAGCCCTCAAGCGCAATACTTTTAATGTTCCCCCTGACAAGGGGGGGGGGATAGAGGGGGTTCGGTTTGTCATGCTGAGCTTGTCGAAACATCTCGGCTCAATTAAGCTCTTGCTATATCCCCTCCTACGGGAGTGGGTGGCTAGCAAATAGTATGGACGACTTAAAGGACTCTTGCTATATTCCTTATATGTCACTTTGGTTAATTGTAGGTCTTGGCGGATTTTTCGGGGCAATTTTACGATACTGGGTCAGCGGGTGGATTCAGGGTGGATTCGCCACCTTCCCTTTTGGTACTCTCGGGGTAAACTTTATTGGCAGTCTGCTACTGGCACTGATCATGTACGCCTCCGAATATCGAGGCCTTTTTGGCGAAGAAACACGGGTATTTCTGACCATCGGCGTCCTGGGTTCGTTCACCACCATGTCAACCCTCAGCTATGAGTCGATGAAACTTTTGGAGCAGGGCGAGCATATGCTATTCGGACTCAACCTTGTGGGAACCGTCACGCTCTGCCTGCTGGCCGTTTATCTGGGAAAAGTTTTAATCACCGTTATGGGACTGAAATAAAATGAAAAAAGAATCCGATGCTGTCCTTTTGAGAATTTTTATCGGTGAGTCAGATAAATATAACGGCGTACCGCTTTCCAAGTATCTGGTCGAATTTTTCAAGAAGGAGGGTTTGGCAGGAGCTACCGTTTTAAGGGGGATCAGCGGATTCGGGAAATCCAGCAAACTGCATACGACATCCATATTGAGGTTATCAGACGACCTCCCGATTGTGGTAGAAGTGGTGGACCGGAAAGAAAATATCGAACGCGTTAAACCGAAACTGGATGACGTGATCGAAGAAGGACTGATCACCGAAGAGGAAGTAAAAATCATCCTCTACGAAGGCCGGCCAGCGGCCGGTGGCAAATAACCGTGATATTCTTCCTCAGCTTTTACCCTTCCAGGGCATGAAGGCAAATGAAGAGAGATATCACGTGTGCCCCGCAAGGGTAGATAACTTTTGCTGGTGAACATAGGTTAAACTCGGCGTGAGAGACCCTCCCTAATCGCTTTTGATCGAGACACAGTTTAGTACGCGCCTGTAGCTCAGCTGGATAGAGCAACGGACTTCTAATCCGTAGGTCGTAGGTTCGAATCCTACCAGGCGCACTAATTTAAACAATATGGAATGAAGTCGTTTGAATGATAAAAAGAGTAAGGGAGAATCCAAT
>JAPKCW010000334.1:0-1707 GCA_028822815.1 Nitrospinaceae bacterium
AAGAGATCGCTTTAATTTGGGAGGTTCCAGAAAACTTATTTCAATCTTTTTTTCAGTTCTTTGATGCGGAACTTTTCTTCATCGCGGGAGATGAATTTTCGGGAGCCATCGTGTTCGAGCATAAGAATCTCAAAACGTAACGCCGATTGCACCGCTTCAAAATAGTCTCGACCCGGCTCCACTTTGAATGTGATAACCCGTGTATTGAATTTATCTGGTCGGACTTGTTCCAGGAATCCATCAATGGTTTGGGGAGAAATGCCACCTCCCACCGAAACGGGGATGTTTTTTCTTTGAATTTTTTTGACCACCTCCACCACTTGAGCCATGAAACTTGCGTCCCACCGGGATTTCTTCATAGACCCGGACAGGTCACTGCAACCAATGGTGATCTCGTCAATATATTTCGCTTCCGGATCCAAGAGGATGGAGTCCAGTTGGCGGACCGCCGTCTCGGTTTCAATATTGATCTGTTTTTTCAATCGTTCAAACTGCATGGGGGTGGTGAAGTCGCGCACAGCGGAAATAAAATTTTCCAAGCCATAAGGCGATTCCACCATAGGGGCGATCAGTCCATCAATATTCATAGGCAGGAGCTGTTTAATATCGTTGCGGGCGTTAGGTCCGCCAATCTTGACCGTAGCCGGCAGGATATCGACCTCTGCCCAGTAACCGATCTGCTCGATACTCATGGCGGCATCTTCGGTCGACAGTTTAAGCCCGCAAGCCCCGAACTGATTTTTCAATTGCAGGAGGGCGGACCGTAGGCCCTGATCCGGTTTGACCGGCACCACCTGCAAAACCGTTTTTTTGGATTTCACTTACCGTTCCCCCTTTTTACGGAATATGACAGAAGGATCAATACGACCGATGGAACCACAGCCTGTCATGATCATGGCTTTTTTCAACTCATTCAACTTTTCCCTTAAATAAAAGGAGACGCCTTCCTGACCAGCCCCAAACGCGGCGATGCAGACCGGCCGACCAATCATGACAGCATCGGCCCCCAGTGCCAGCATTTTGAGGATGTCGATGCCTTCACGAATACCTCCATCGACCAGGACTTTGATCCGGCCTCCCACGGCATTGGCAATTTCTGGAAGAACTTCCGCAGTCCCCGGCATATGGTCCATCACCCTTCCGCCATGATTGGAAACCACGATGGCATCGGCCCCGGCCTCTATCGCCGCCAACGCCGACTCCACATTCATGATGCCTTTTAATATGAAGGGAACTTTCAACTGCGATTTCAGTTCCTGCAATTCCGTGATCGTTTTGGGCCCTACCGCCTGGCCTTTCAGGGTCATGGTTTTAAACGAAGCGGCGTCAATATCAATTCCAACGGCAATGGCTCCTGCGTCTTCGGCAGCTTTGAACCGCTTAATGATATCGAGATTGTATTCCCGCGGTTTGAAAATGGGAATTCCCAATCCGCCACGTTTTTTAATGGCCTCCAATCCGATCAAATATTTTTTGGGACTCGCCCCATCGCCTACCATTCCCAAGGTGCCGCATTCGAGGCAACCGTCGAGGATAGCATCGGCATATTCTCTTTCGTCCATGCCTTCTGCCAAATTGGTTTCCATACCAGTGATGGGTGCCGCCAGAACAGGAAGAGCCAGCTTGTGTCCGAACAACTCCACCGAAGTATCAGGAGTTTTTATGTCATGTATGGTTCTCAGGTTGACCTGATAACGAGCCAGCGCC
>JAPKCW010000335.1:0-1707 GCA_028822815.1 Nitrospinaceae bacterium
CCTCTCCACCTACAACGAATTCCGCGACTGCGCCAGCCTTTGGGCGGCGTTTTCCCATTATAACTCTAAAACCAGCTTGAAGAATTTAAGTGTCAACGAGAAAATTATGATCGAGTTGACCAAAGAACCCCGCTGCCAAGCCGGATTGAAAGAACTATTCAAATAAAGACGATGGCGCCTATCCTCTAGAAACGACTTTGAGCTATGCCAATTCAATTATGGACGGAATAAAATACGGGGCCTCAGTATGCCGATTCTTTATTTCAGTCTGAACGATCCCGGATCAATAACCGTGATCCAAAACATCATGCAGGAATGCCGACAATCTCTGGAAGCCAAATGCCTGGGTCCGGAAGATCCTGAAGGCTTTTCCCGACAAACCCTCGTAGAGAACCTTTCCCTTTGCGACGCATTAATTATTGTGATTTCAAGGACTGGATCCCCCGCAGAAATCACAGCTCTTCCTGTTGATGATTTCAAACTGGATAAACGCCTTCGTTTTGAAATCGTTTCCGCCATGAATATGGATTTGATGATAGTCCCATTACTACTTGATGGCGCGGTGCTTCCAAAAAGGAGAAATCTGCAAGGAGCTTTAAAACACCTTTGTGATTGTAAATCCTACACGTTGAGAAGCGCATTCCTGCAAGAAGACCTGGAGGAGGCCCTGAACGATATTGAGGAGGAACTAAATTTCAAAAAAGAAGTGGAAGAAAAAATGTCCCTGTCCGTCGAAGAAAGTTTCCAACGGCTTGCGGGCTACGACGCAAAACCTGGCAAACCGTCTAGCCTGGAATCGTTCTGTGCGCTTGATTTGCGTAGGCTGGTGGAATCTGAAACCATTTTTCTCAAGAAAGCACGTGGCATTGGCGACAAACAAGCAGAAAAAAATGCCCTCTCCGCTCTCGGTATGGCATACACCCGACTGGGGCAAACGAAAAAAGCCATCGATTTTTTTCTCCAAGAACTTGATATTGCCAAAGAGTCGGGCGACAGCAAAGAGCAATGCAGTTTGTTGGCTAATCTTGGTGACGCATACGCCATCTTTGGCAAACTCGATCAAGCCCGGAAACATTTTGAAAAACAGAAAGCTCTCGCCACGGCAAAAGGCCACAGCGCGTTCATTGGCAGTTCCTATAACGGACTCGGGTTCGTCTATGTCAAACAAAACAATATCGAAAAGGCCATAGACTGCTATTTAAAAGCTCTGGCGAGCTACCGCCAGCAGAAAGATCACGATAAGGAATTGGAATTACTGGTCGGCATAGGTCTGAATTACCAGAAACTTGGGCAATATGAACCGGCAACGGCATTTTTCGTCCAGGCTCTGGCCACTGCAAAATATGTCGAGAACCGGAAAGAGGAAGCCCATATTCTGATCGACCTGGCCGAAACCTACCACCAACTCGGGGATACTGAACACCTCAAACCTATCCTCAAGCAGGCTGAAGAAATATTGGACATCTATAATGCCGCTTGGACCCCATCCCTCAAAAACAGGTTGAATATTTTAAAAGGGTCTTAAACCCGCATTAGCGGCGATGAAGCCGGTTACTCCACAACCAAGGTTTGCAGTTTGGGGAAGGCGGTGGATTCTTTGAGCTGTTTTTTGCCTTCATCGGTCAGGCCACTGCCAAATATCTCGAGCAACTCAAGGCCAGCCAGGGTATTGCTTTCGGCAAGAGCCTTGGCACCTTCATCGCCAAT
>JAPKCW010000336.1:0-1703 GCA_028822815.1 Nitrospinaceae bacterium
CACTAACTTCTGGTGCCCTGATCGGTGTCTTTCCGATATTAGGAATCGCGACCTTTGTGTGCAGAGGTGTTGCGGCGTTTTTTCGTCTGAATCATCCTGCTATTCAATTGGCGAATTATATTGTCTTCCCGATGCAGTTGGTGCTTTTTTTCCCTTTCCTGACACTAGGGGAAACGGTGACCGGGAATTCCCTGGATGAGATTTCGCAAACAAAACTGGTGGAGACCTTCGACCTCGGTTTTCTGCTTGCGGTTGAGGAACTGGCTCAGTATTTTATGCTGGCCTCTCTGGGCTGGACCCTGGCCATTGTGCCCTTGTTCGCAGTTTTATATTTTGCTCTGAAGCACCTGATCTCCATTCGGTTCAGCCCAAAATATGAATAAAAATTCTGCTCCTGGTTTTTAGGGTGTTACCACCAGCAGTTCGGCTGGCCGAGGAGTCGCTGGCCGGTTATCATATTGTATTGATGCCGACGTACAAATCGTCATCCGGTGGTTCCTCTTGCCCTTTAACGAGCCGGTTTTTAGCAAGGTTTCTCATGAAGTGCCCATTACAAGGAGGACAAAACCACCCTTCACCGGAAAAGATCCAGCATTCCTCTTCTACCCATTCCTGCGCTTCTTCTTTACTGTCGCAATACTCCCCCCATAGCAGGCAGTCCGGCGCAATTTTGGTGTGACACTTCACCGAATATTGATCATTTCTCTGTTTAAACAATTCATGCTCCTTTTTCCTATGAATATTTTTCTCTGTTTGGCGGTTGCGTCATTTAATTCCATCCTAAACAATTCTCTCCATCAATAACAACCAGCCGAGCGTGTTCTCAGGATAATTCATCCCTTAATTTCCTTCAAAAATATTCTTCAAGAAAAGCATTAATTTATAGGGCTTAACCAGACATTTCCGTCCAACAATTTCTTTGGCATTCTATTTGCCCCATTATATTTCTGTACTTGTGTAGGAAACTGGCTGAACTACTCAAAGTATAAAATACATATAGGGTTTGATGACAATTTTTTTGGTTTTATGAAGTTTTAGATATTGAACTTATAAATTGAAACCGGCTTTGATTAGCGAAAATGAATCGTATGCCTATTTTTAAAATCATTTTAGGATCCCTGATCATCACCGGTTTATTTTTTTCCTCCATCTTTACTCTCAAAGCCCTTGCTGAAGAACAGGAATTAATCAATATCTCGGGGAGTCCTTCTAACTTCTTTAGATTGTTTACCCAATACGTTTCCAGAAGTTATAACCAAAGTGATGAGCATCCAACCATTCAGGAAAGTTCTGGCCAACCTCATAACTCAAATGTATTGCTAAGCGTGTGGGGAAACTATGGCGACTCCAATGATAACGATCAGTCCAATACTGAAATCGATTTATATTTTGGATACCAAAAAGAAGTTTTTGGAGTGACTTTTGATGTGGGCGGAACTTATTACAGCGACCCCGGCGCGGGAACGCTTTATTACACCGACCCTATTGCCAGCGACGACTACCAATATGACCTATTTGAATATGAATTTGGTTTATCCTACGAGTTTTCATTGATTTCAATGTCCAGCACCATTTACTACACTCCCGAGTATTCTGAGGGTGTCGGAAATATGACCAATGTGAATTATGAAGCACAAATACCCCTTCTTCGCGACCTTGCCGCAATAGGACATATTGCCTACCAGTGGATCATGGACGAAACC
>JAPKCW010000090.1:0-7859 GCA_028822815.1 Nitrospinaceae bacterium
AAGGATGAGCAGAAGGAACAAATAGAGATTGTTTTGGATGAGCATATCCGCCCGGCTCTCATGAATGACGGGGGCAACGTCCAGGTTCTGGATGTGACGGACGGCGAGAAAGTTTTAGTTCAATACCAAGGGGCGTGTGGCAGTTGTGGATCTTCTTTAGGAGCCACCCTGTCGTTTATGGAATCGACCCTGCGTAAACATATATACAACGATATAAACGTTGTTCCACAGATGTAGTTAATTTTTCGGAGAAAAAAAATGGGTACCGAACAAACCTCCGTTTCAGATATTCTGGAAGATGATACATATAAGTTTGGGTTCACGACCGATGTTGAGTCTGAGACCTTTGCTAAAGGGCTGGATGAGGATGTCGTCCGTGCAATTTCCAAGAAGAAGGAAGAGCCACAGTTTATGCTCGATTTTCGGCTCAAGGCGTTTGCGAAATGGAAAACCATGAAAGCGCCCAAATGGCCGAATGTCCAATATCCACCTATCGATTTCCAGGACATTTCCTATTATTCAGCGCCGAAGAAAAAGAAGGTATTGCAGAGCTTGGATGAGGTCGATCCGGAAATCATGCGTACTTTCGAGAAACTTGGTATTCCCCTGGATGAGCAAAAGAAACTGGCCAATGTGGCGGTAGATGCTGTGTTTGACAGCGTCAGCGTGGCCACCACCCATAAGAAAAAGCTCATGGAAGTGGGCATCATTTTCTGCCCCATGTCTGAAGCCTTGAAGGAATATCCGGAACTGGTGGAACAATATCTTGGCACCGTGGTTCCCGTGGGCGATAATTTTTACTCCGCTTTGAACAGCGCCGTGTTTACGGATGGTTCGTTTGTCTATATTCCTCCAGACACGATCAGCCCCATGGAAATCTCGACCTATTTCCGCATCAATACCGAAGAGACGGGACAGTTTGAACGGACGCTGATCATCTGTGCGGAAAACAGTTATGTTTCCTACCTGGAAGGATGTACTGCACCGCAATTCGACACCAACCAGTTACACGCCGCAGTGGTTGAACTGATTACTCTGGAAAACGCGGAGATCAAATACAGCACCGTGCAAAACTGGTATGCCGGGGATAAGGAAACAGGCAAGGGCGGCGTCTTCAACTTTGTCACCAAGCGGGGTAAATGCCAGGGTGACAATTCCAAAATTTCATGGACACAGGTGGAAACCGGTTCGGCGATTACCTGGAAATACCCGAGCTGTATTCTTCAGGGCGACAACACCACAGGAGAATTCTATTCCGTAGCGTTGACCAACGGCCATATGCAGGCCGATACCGGAACCAAGATGATCCATATCGGTAAAAACACCCGGTCGAGTATCATTTCCAAGGGCATTTCCGCCGATTATGCCAGCAACACCTATCGGGGCCAAGTGAAGGTGGGAAAGAACGCCACCAACGCCAGAAATTACAGTCAGTGCGACAGTATGCTGGTCGGCGATAAATCCAGTGCGCACACATTCCCTTATATAGAAACCGCCAACAGCTCGGTTCAGATTGAACATGAAGCCTCCACATCAAAAATCAGCGAAGAGCAACTCTTCTATTTTGAATCGAGGGGTATTTCCCGTGAAAACGCGATTGAGGCGGTCATTAGCGGGTTCTGTAAAGAAGTATTCAAACAACTGCCGATGGAGTTTGCCGTTGAGGCGCAAAAACTGCTGACCCTGAAGCTTGAAGACAGTGTCGGTTAAAGGATTTCGGCATTAGATTGGAGTGGTGAGAAACATCGGTATTGAGTAATATTCCCCCTGTGTTGGTTCTCGTCGGCGTAATATTTGTGTCAGGGAACTTGCAGGGGGTTTTTTTATTGATTGAGGAGAGGATTAATGCTTGAAATCAAAGATTTGCATGCGAGTGTTGAAGGGAATGAAATCCTGAAAGGCATTTCCCTTTCGATTAAAAAAGGGGAAATTCACGCAGTGATGGGTCCCAATGGCTCTGGGAAAAGCACCCTGGCTAAAATCCTTTCTGGCCATCCTTCTTATGAGGCTACGGGGGGGGAGATACTGTTTGAGGGAAAAAACCTTTTTGACATGGACGCGGAAGAACGGTCCCTGTCTGGAATTTTTATGGGTTTCCAGTATCCGGTGGAAGTGCCGGGAGTGAACAACGCCGAGTTTTTGCGCATGGCGTTCAATGCCCGAAGAGTCAAAGTCGGTGAAGAGGAAATGGACCCCCTGGATTTTGATGAGCTCCTTTCTGAAAAAATGAAAATGCTTAAAATGGAAAACAAGTACAAGGAAAGATGCCTCAATGATGGTTTTTCCGGAGGAGAGAAAAAGAAAAATGAAATTTTGCAGATGGCGATTCTTGAACCTAAACTTGCCATCTTGGATGAAACCGATTCCGGGCTCGATATCGATGCCCTGAGAATCGTCGCGGAAGGTGTAAACAGCTTGCGCAACGAGAATAACGCGCTCATTCTCATCACGCATTACCAGCGTTTGCTGGATTATATAAAACCCGACTTTGTCCATGTTATGCATAATGGGCTAATCGTTAAGTCGGGAGATAAGGCGCTGGCGCATGAACTCGAAGCCCAGGGATATGACTGGGTGACGGCTGAGAATTGAGGAGAAAGTATGTCGGATACACTCGTTGAGTCCAGTGCTGAGTCGGCGTTTCTGGATTTACATAAAAAACTTTTAACACAAGGACGTCCTGCCCTGGCGGAACTTCAGGAAGCCGCGTTGAACCGGTTTGAGTCGCTTGGGTTTCCCTATTCCAAGCATGAGATGTTTACCTTTGTGAATACAAAGGGACTGGTGGCAACTTCCTTTAGCCTTTCCGATGGCTCTGCGCAAGTCTCTGAAGACTTTGTTGCCGGGCATATTTATCCGGAATGTGAAGACCAATGCCTGGTATTTGTCGATGGGGTTTTTGATCGTGGCTTGTCGCGCTTTGAAGGAGTGAGTGCTAACCTGGTATCTTTGTCAGAGGCTGATCAGGAACTGAAAGATTATTTGTCCAAAACGGCAGAGAATGAAAACGATGTATTTGCCGCTCTCAGTACGGCGTTTTGCGGTGAAGGACTGGTTTTCAAGGTAGACGATAACACACAAATTTCTGGCACGGTGCAAGTCCTTTTTATTTCTACCGGCAGAAGCGTCGGACCGGTTATGCATTCCCCCCGGTTGGTTTGGCAGTTGGGGAAATTAGCGGAAGTCAAAGTGATCGAAAAATTTGTGGGTACTGAAGGCGGTTATTTCATCAATTCGGTTCAAGACTGGCTGTTGGCGGAAGGTGCCGGGGTTTCCTTCACACAGGTTCAGGCAGATTCTTTTGATTCCTGGCATTTTTCAAAAACCCGTGTTCACTTAAATAGAAATGCCAGATTCTATTCCTCAAACGCTTCTTCCGGAACCCAGTTGGCCCGGCATCATTATGAGGTCCGGCTCAAGGAGGAAGGCTCTGAGTTGCGGTTGAACGGAGTCAGTGTGTTGGATGGTAAGGAGCAGGTGCATAATTTTATCCGGATTCATCACGAAGCTCCCCAATGTATCAGCCATCAGCATTTCAAAAATATCGTAAACGGACATGCCCGTTCCAGCTTCGATGGAACCGTGGTCGTCAACCCGGGTGCGCAATTGACCAGCTCCGACCAGTTGATCAATAATCTCATGCTTTCCGATGATTGCCATGCAAATAATAAACCCAACCTGATGATTTTTGCCGATGATGTTAAATGTACGCACGGTGTGACCATCGGCCAAATTGATGAGGATCAATGGTTTTATCTGCAAACGCGCGGCCTGTCTGCCAAGGCGGCCAAAGAACTTCTCACTCGGAGCTTTGCCCAAAGCATTATCCAGACCATTGAGTTTCCTGAAGTGGTTGAAGAACTGAATAACACACTTCTTAAGAAACTGGAGGCTACTAATGTCTGATACCGGTGTTGCAGGAAATGTTTTGGATGTAGAAAAAATACGCAAGGATTTTCCGATCCTCTCCCAGTCTGTCCGGGGGAAACCCCTGATCTACCTGGATAATGCCGCAACGACCCACAAGCCGATCTCGGTTATAGAACGAGTCCGTAATTTTGACGCGGAAAAATATGGCACCGTCCGGCGCGGGACTTATAAATTGAGCGAACATGCTACCCAGTTATATGAAGAGGTGCGCCAGAAGGTGGCCGATTTTATGGGCGCAGAAAAGAAGGGGGAAATAGTTTTTACCAGCGGAACTACCCAGGCCATCAACCTGGTGGCTCATAGTTTTGGTAAGCGGTTCGTCAATGAAGGCGATGAAATTGTTATCTCAAATATTGAACATCACGCCAACATAGTTCCCTGGCAAGTACTTTGCGAAGAGCGGGGGGCCAAGCTCAAGGTCATTCCCGTTGATGATGACGGCGAACTGGTGATGGAAGAATACGAAAAACTTCTTTCGCCCAAAACCCGCATGGTTGCAGTCAATCATGTTTCCAACGCGCTGGGAACGATCAACCCGATTAAGGAAATTACCCAAAAAGCCCATGCTGTGGGAGCCAGGGTGTTGATAGACGGAGCGCAAAGCACGCCACATATAAAATTGGATGTGCGGGATATTGATTGCGATTTTTATACTTTTTCCAGACACAAGATGTATGGTCCCAGTGGCATTGGTGGGGTCTATGGCAAGATGGAGGTGTGGGAGGAAATGCCGCCTTACGTGACCGGCGGGGACATGATTATGCAGGTGACGCTGGAAAAAACCACCTACGCCAAGCCCCCCGCCCGCTTTGAAGCGGGAACGCCGCCCATAACACAGGTGATGGGGCTGGGTGCGGCTATTGACTATCTTAATGAAATCGGCATGGATAAAATTGCCGATTACGAAAACTCTCTTCTTGAATACGGCACCCGGTTATTTAAAGAGATTGAAGGGGTGCGAATTATTGGGAACGCGCGCAGTAAGGCAAGTATCATTTCCTTTTTTAGCGATTCCGCGCATCCTCATGATATGGTCCACTTTCTGGACCAGGACGGAATCGCCTGCCGGGGTGGGCATCATTGTGCTCAGCCAACCATGATCCGCTATGGAGTACCGGCCACAACCCGGGCTTCGATGGCTTTTTATAATAAACCGGAAGAGTTGGATGCGCTGGCTGAGAGCGTACAAAAATGCATCCGAATTTTTTCGTGATATAATTGAACTTTCTTTTAGTTTTATAAAGATCTCATGTCTTACAATAACGAACTTTACCAGCAGGTCATTCTTGACCATAACCGCAAACCAAGAAACTTCCATGCGATAGAAAACGCAAGCCATTCCTGCCACGGTATAAATCCGCTTTGTGGAGACGATATCACCGTCTACCTGAATGTTGATGAGGAGGCAGGAAAGATCGATGAAGTCAGTTTTCAAGGTTCTGGGTGCGCGATTTCAAAAGCCAGTACTTCCATGATGACTACCTTTCTGAAAGGCAAGTCGGTGGATGAGGCTAGGCAAATCAAGGAAGAATTTCACAAAATGATTCTGGGAGAGATGGACCCGGAAAAAGAAGAACATCACTTGGGAAAACTGACCCTGTTTATGGGAATCCGCGAATACCCGTCACGCACCAAATGTGCCAGTCTGGCTTGGCATACTCTTGTCGGAGCACTGGATAAAAAATTTGACGGGGTCAGTACCGAATAGTCCGGAGGGACCATGCCTTCCAAAACAATACCGCATACTCTCGATTCTCTGACCCGCCCGGGCGACTTAGTCAAGGAGCTTGACGGGGGAAAACTGCTTTGCACTGCCTGTGGACATTTATGTAAGCTGAGACCGGGCCAGAGGGGGGTTTGCAAAGTGCGGTTCAATTCCGAAGGCACTTTGATGGTGCCTTTTCGTTATTCAGCAGGCCTGCAAAACGATCCTATCGAAAAGAAACCTTTTTTTCATGCATTACCAGGTAGTCGGGCTATGAGTTTTGGCATGCTGGGTTGCGATTTTCGTTGCGCCTATTGCCAAAACTGGTTTACCTCGCAAAGCTTGAAAAACGAGGCTTCAACTGTTCGTGCTATTCCCATTACTGCCGGAGAAATTTGCGACCAAGCCCTCCAGCATGGATCGAAGGTGGTGGTCTCTACTTATAACGAGCCGTTGATCACCAGCGAATGGGCAGTAGAAGTATTTCAGGAGGCAAAGGTGAAGGGACTCGGCACTGCCTATGTTTCCAACGGACATGGAACGCCTGAAGTGCTGGAATACCTGCGTCCGTGGGTTGACTTGTTCAAAATAGATTTGAAAAGTTTTTCAGAGAAGGAATATCGCCGTCTGGGGGGTAGCCTTTCCGCCGTGTTGGAAACAATAAAAACGGTGCACGCCATGGGAATATGGTTGGAACTGGTTACCCTGTTGATTCCCGGCTACAACGATTCTGATAAAGAGATGGCCGATATCGCCGAGTTCATAGCAGGAGTCTCTTCTACTATCCCATGGCATGTGACAGCCTATCACCCAGACTATAAAATGCAGGATCGGGAACGCACCCCGGGGGAGACCCTTTTGAGGGCCACCCGGCATGGAAAGAAAGCCGGACTCCAATTTGTTTACGCCGGTAATTTGCCAGGACAGGTGAAAAACACCGAGAACACCTATTGTCCGTATTGTCGGGAGCTTCTGGTCGAAAGAATAGGATTTCGAGTATTGTCTGTTCTTTTAAAAGGTGACCGTTGTCCCTCTTGTAATGTTGCGGTGCCGGGCCGTTGGATTAATTCTTTTTGATATTGATAGAAAGCAATAAATTGATATATAAAGAAATCCGTTATGTAATTAACTGGGCCAGGTTGTCCGGAGGTTGCGCATCCCATTCTATATGCACACGATAAATATAGGCTTCCTATATTTTATTTTTTTTAAGCTGTAGTCAACTAGGAGCAATTTAAGATGCATGGTATGAACTCATTCAAATCCATTATTTTAATTCTGTCCTTAATTTTTAGCGGTGTATTTTTTATGGGAACCGGCTTGGCGAAACCCGAATCGGGAGTCGGTACCTCACAAAAATGGGCTGTGGTGAACGGGTTTCGGTCTTCCCAGTTTGGTATGAATGAACGGGATGTGATAAAAGCCATCAAGAGCGACTTTGGAATAGCAAAAAAACAGATTTCCCGGAAAGTTCACCCGAATGAAAAAACCATTACACTGGGAATAAATGTTCCAAGAATTTTGCCAGATAGCGGCCCCGCAAAAATTATTTATCTCCTGGGTTATAAAACCAGACGCCTGATTGAAATCAAAATCATTTGGGGCAGACCGATAATGAAAGACCCGAATGCGAAAGCCGTGGTAGCAACTGCCAACCAGTTAGGCAATTATTTTGTGCAAAAAAAATATCAGAAGGAAGGATTCGCGTACAACCATCAACTGGGTGAAGATGTTTATCTGGTCTTTCAAGGAAAAGACAAAAAAGGCCGTGTTGTAAGACTGTTATTGACCAACCCGAAATCCGAAGATGCTAAAAAATCCGGTGAAAATATCGCACTCACTCTCTCATATATCGAAAAACCGGAAGACCCTGATGTGTACCGCATCAAAGACGGCGATTTCTAACTTTTGATTTAGTAAGTTTGAAGAAACTTTTACAGTTGAGGGTTTTGAGGGTTGCCAGCTGGCATTGTTTTGAAGAATGTTATATTAATATTTTGCTGACAAGTCTCTGTTTAATATTGGAAATAGGAGAATTTTGTGAAAAATAAGAAACAGGTGGGAAAGGCGTTGGGCAGGATTGCCAGTGGTCTCTTTGTAGTTACCGCTAAATGTGAAGACAAAGAGGATGCGGTTCTGGCAAGCTGGGTCAACCAGTGTTCATTTGACCCTCCCGCTGTAACCATAGCCTTGGGGGTAATGCGCGCCGCCCGGCTTCTGGTTG
>JAPKCW010000091.1:0-7849 GCA_028822815.1 Nitrospinaceae bacterium
AACCGATATAGCTCTTCTGTCTTTAAACGGACTCGACATTGCTTTGGAGGAGGGCAATGGAAATAGTAAAAGGAAAAAGATTATGTTCTCTGGGCCGTGCGCTACGGTCTCTGCTGGTAGGTGGTTTGGGGGTTTTGTGTTTCAGCCTTCCAGCTTATGCGGACTGGTATCCTCTGGGGCATACCGAGGATGTCCCGGCCTTTTCCAAGGAACATATTCAACTCCTTCCTCCGTCCGATACGGGTACACGTCCCGCTCTGATTTATGAAGGAGGGGATCTTTTTCTCGGAGTTGGGGATCTTTATGAGGGTTTTGAGACCCCCTGGGGAGCTGTCTGGCAACCGCAACTCTGGATTTTTGGAACCATGCGGTCGTCTGTGCATATGTATGATAATAGTAGTGCGAATAGTACCGCTTCCGAATGGGCAAATCGTTTAGATCTTTACGCTAATATACAGTTAACGGGGACGGAAAAGTTTATCATTGGTATCCGGCCACTAGACAAAAATGAGCCCTCCAAATTTTCCCGGGTAGCGTTTAACGATAATCGCGGTGACGGACGGTCGGAGTTTAACGGGGATATTCGGACCATGTTCTTTGAGGGTGACTTGGGAAGCTTGTTCCCGAGGCTGGATCCGGGTGGAACAAGCTGGCTGGATTATGGGTTTTCTGTGGGACGGCAATTGTTGCAATTCCAGGAAGGGATTATGCTCAATGACGAAGTGGATGCCATTGCGCTTATCCGTAATAATATCCATCTTCCGGGTATTCCGGGTTTAAGATCTTCCTTCGTTTGGGGTTGGAATGATCTGGGGCGAAGCGATGCTGAACGGGATGATCGCGCGAATATGTTTGGCTTGTTTAATTCTGCGGATACGCAAAAAACCTACTGGAATCTGGATCTTGTATATGTGACGGATGAGGATGCGGTTGGGGATAGCTATCATATAGGGTTGTCGGCAATTCAGAGAATAGGGTTCTATAGCACGGCCTTCAGGATTAATACTTCGATTGCCGAAGAGGATGATAACGCGGAAGTTGGCACTGGAACGCTTTACTCGGCTGAGTTTTCCTTTACACCAAAAAGGTCTGATGACATAGTATATTTAAATGCATATTTTGCGTCTGGAAAATTCACCCAGGTGGGCCGTGAGCCGGTGGTCGGTGGGCCGCTGGGTGCTTTAGGAATCTTGTTTGCCTCTCCAAGTATCGGAAATTTCGGGTCGGAAATGATCAGCTTTGCGAATGATGTTGCAGGGTTTGCCATGGGTTACCAGGCATTTTGGAACCATCACCGAACAAACCTTACTTTGGAATTGGCCACCAGAATAGACACCAGTGATAAGGGGTGCATCACCACTGGTCGGGGTAAGCGGTGTGACGATATAGCTATTGGCTTTGAGTTCCGCCAGAGGCTGGCCCAAAGAATTCAGCTCCAGGTAGACAGCCATTATAACGTCCAGGAAAAACGCAGTGACGGTTATGGCTTGCGAACAGAAATTCTCTATCAATTTTAATTTTGGGATAGTCCAGATTGTCCTTGCTCCTGAAATGTTTGCGGGAGTGCGTTACTGTTCCCTTTAAAAAAGTGAGGGTATTATGAAGCATGAAGGTACTGATTTCATATGCAAACCTTTTTTCCTGATGGCGTTGGTCCTGGTGGCTGGCTGGCTGATTTTTCCTTCCATATCCTCGGCCCAACCTTTTTTTAAGGGTGCCAAACTTTGTGAGGAATGCCACGAAGCAGAGGCCAAGATTTGGAAAAAAACCAAACATTTCACTTCTTTTCGTACTGTTCATCGGGAGCCTAAAGACGCTAGCAAACCGTCCCCAAAGAAAATATTGAAGGCTGTTGGGGGACAGAAAAGAATGAAACGAAATGAGACCTGTTACCTTTGCCATTACACGCTGGAGCAAAAGGATGCCGGAGCCAAACCGGCTGCCAAGTCGGGAACCTCGTGTGAAAGTTGCCATGGCGCGTCCTCCGATTGGCTGGCACTACATGATAATTATGGCGGGAAAACTATTAAGCGGGATCAGGAAGCGGCGGAGCATAAAGCGAAACGGGTTGCCGACTCCACAGCTGCAGGGTTGATATGGCCTTCCATGCAGTATGAAGTTGCTGAAAACTGTATGACCTGCCATGGGCTGGCGCATCCCGATCTTAAAGCTGATGATTTGGCTAAAATGCTGGGGGCTGGGCACCCGATTAACCCTAATTTTGAACTGGTTAAATACTCCCAGGGTTCTGTGCGGCACCGGTATTATCCTCCGGATATCAAGACCAATGCCGAAATGAGCCCTCAGGACCTGGCACAAATATATGTAGTCGGGCAGGCGGCGGCGCTGGTTTCCGCCACCGGAGCCATGTCCAAATCAGATGAAGCCAAATATAAAGAAGCGCAGAACAAACGTGCTGAAAATGCTAAAGCTATCCTGAAAAATATCCCGGAGGCGGCAGGCCTTCTGGCTTCTCCCACCCGAGAGAACGCTTTGAAACTGTCCAAAGCCATTGCCGGGAAAGATTTAACAAGCATTGTTGGAAGCAAGCTCCCGGCTAAATCGGATTATAAATAAGGTAACTGTTTGCAACTCGGACTTGGGCTCTCTGAATCGCTCCTGGCATTTTAAGAGTTACTAACCCAGGATTAGATGGCAAGTTTGCCTCTTCCGGTTGTGCTTTTTGGAGGTGGTAGGTGGCTATAACAACTCAAGTGCGTCCGCAGAGGTGGGACCAGCCGTTCGGTCTGTTTATGACCGATCAGGATGTGGAACGACTTCTGGCTATTCCGGAAATTTCTGCGATAGAAGAGAGTAAATTCCCCTCTCATTGTCCTCTCAGGGGAATTCTTAAAAATGACGCAAGGATTGTGAAGTACACGGCAGGGGACATTGTCATCCGTGAAGGAGACTACGGCAATTCCGCGTTTCTGGTTCTGGACGGCTCGCTAAAGGTCGTATTGTTCCCCGGTCTTCCCGGAGAAATGCTCGGGCGCCGGGCGGTTCGCAAGAAAAACCTTTGGCAGGTCCTCAAACAACTTTGGAACCAACGTAAAGTTCCTGAAGTTCGTGACGTTAAACGCTATGGCCTGCAAGCGCTGGTTCGGGATGCTGACGATCTGGGAGCCGCGCACGTTTTTCTTCAGGATATTCCCGCTATTTTGGACAAGAATAAAACCGCCTCTCTGGGAAGAGGTGCATTGTTCGGTGAACTTGCCGCGCTGGGACGGACCCCCAGGACTTCCACCATTTTTGCCGAAACCGATGCAGAACTTCTGGAAATACGCTGGCAGGGACTGCGTGAATTCAGAAAATATGATCAGGGGTGGCGCCGACTCTTTGATAAGCGTTATCGTTCCAATGCCCTCAACGCCCATCTCAGGGCGACTTCAATTTTCGCCCATTTGGATGATGAAGATCTTCAGGAAGTGGCCGATGCCACTCACTTTGAAAACTATGGCAAATATGACTGGCACCTGACCTATAAAAAACTTCGGACTGAGGACAAAACTCATGGCATGAAGGATGAACCTGTTATTGCTCATCAGGGAGATTATTCGGATGGGATATTAATGGTGCGTGCTGGATTTGTCCGGATTTCAGTTGATCGGGGAAACGGCCAGCAGACCCTGACCTATTTGGGAACCGGGGATTTTTATGGTGCGGACGAACTCTACCGGGCTTGGCAGGGGGAACTCAATGTCAGCCTGAGAGTGACTATTACTGCGCTCGGTTATGCGGAAATGCTCCGGGTGCCCAGTAAAATCGTTGAGAAGCATTTGTTCCCCTATTGGTCATCTGGAAAGAAAAGGGAGCGGAAGAATATTTCAGAATCTTCCATAGCGTTAAGGCGGTTGCAGGATTTTATCGATCAAACCTTGACCGATGGAGCTTTAATGGAGTGGGCGGTCGAAGAGCGTTTTATCAATGGAACTCAGGCGATGCTGATAAACCTGGACCGCTGCGTGCGTTGTGATGACTGTGTCCGTGCCTGTGCTGCGACGCATGACGGTAACCCCAGATTCATCAGACATGGCAAGACTTTTGAAAACTGGATGGTGGCCAATGCCTGCATGCATTGCGCGGATCCTGTTTGTATGATCGGCTGTCCCACAGGGGCCATTCACAGAACCATGTCTGGCGGTATTGTTGTAATCAATGATGATACTTGCATTGGTTGCGAAACCTGTGCCAACTCCTGTCCCTATTCCAATATCCGGATGGTTTCCATCCGCGATGAGGTGGGGAGTTTTATCACGGATCCCCAAAACCAGAAACCCATCCTGAAAGCGACCAAGTGCGACCTGTGTGCCGACCAGATAAGCGGCCCTGCCTGTGTTTTTGCTTGTCCACATGATGCCATGAGAAGGGTGGATTTTAAAGAAGCGGGGTTAGTTGAGAATAAATCAGGGTTTTAGTCTAGTCCATGTTTGGGGAGTTTTATCACGGATCCCCAAAACCAGAAACCCATGGGGTTATTTGGGTTTTGCGGCCCTCTTATTTCTGGTGATCTGGGTATGGACCATACAGATTGATCGTTCTCTTGGTATATCAGCATTCGCCAGTGGCTGGATATTATTTGGAATACTGGCTTTTCTTTCTCTTTTCAGCGCGCGCAAGCGGCTGCCGTTTTTGCCTTTGGCCTCTTCATCCCGATGGTTCCACCTTCACGCGGTTGGCGGGTTCCTGGCTTTATTCTTGTTTTGGCTTCATACCGGGGGCATGTGGTCGCAAGGCCTTTATGGCCAGATATTGACAGCTTTATTTTATATAACTTCTATTTCAGGGGTGGGGGGACTCGTTATAGAAAAAATTTACCCTCGCCAGCTTACATACAGCGGCATAGAAATTATTTATGAGCGTATTCCAGGAGAGATTGCTGAAATAAGGGAAGAGGTGGAATCTCTGATTCTGAAATGTACCGAAGAAACCGGAAGCAGTACTCTGGCCGAGCACTACCTGGAAACATTGAGTTGGTATTTCCAAAGGCCGCGGTTTTTCATGAATAATATTTTTGGAAGTCATCTGAGCCAGCATTGGGTGCGCCAGCAATGCATGATTTTGGAACGTTTCTTAGATAAAAATGAACGAAAATATTTGGACGGTATCTATGTGTTGGCGGAAAAAAAAAGAAAGATAGATTTTCATTATGCGCTGCAAACATTGCTTAAAACCTGGCTTCTGGTTCATATTCCCCTGGCAGCCGCGGTGATGGCAATGGTGTTCTGGCATTTGATCCTTATTCAGGTGTTCTTTGTGTGATGGAAGAAAACAAGTTCGATCATGACCAGAGTCATTATGAAAGGCCCAACCTGCCCTATCGTTGCGGCAGGGCTGCTTTGTGGCAAACCCCCTGCAATCAGGGTCCTGAAGCGGATGGAACCTGTGGGGGAATCCGGGAATGTAACCCGTTTCTAAAAAATGACCGGTGGGAATGTCGGAGGGACAAAAAATTCGGCGGTCCCTGCGAAGACGGTCCCGGATCGGGCGGGAAATGCTCTATTCAAAGACCTCCCTGTGCCCCTAGAAGTACCTTGCGGGTCATCCGTGGTAGGCTGGTGGTACTCGCAGTGGGTGTTGTCCTGGCCTTGATCGGTTCTTCGCTGGCGCTGGACCCTCGTGTTGGAGGCATAGTCAGTATTTCCAATGCCGGGCCTTTGTCTAAATCCCATGCTAAGTTTACCGAGAAGGTAGGTTGCCCCTCTTGCCATGTGGCTCACGGCAAGGGGCCTGTAGCCTGGATAAAAGCTGTGTTCAACAATTCGGACCTTTCAACCCAATGTGTGAATTGCCATAGTTTCGGCGGCCCCAGTTTTAAGGCCCACAATGCCAACCTGTCCCCTGACAGGAAGGTTCAGGGGACGCAATGCGTCATGTGCCATCGGGAACATGGTGGCCCAACCATGAGCACGAGATTTCTGACTCCGGAGCAATGCGGTTCCTGCCATAAAAACACGTTCGAGAGCTTCGAGCGCGGACATCCTGAGTTCTCTGAAAAATTTCCTTATTTTAACCGGAACTCGATCAAATTTGATCACAACTCGCATCTGAAAAAGCATTTTGATAACCCAAAATTTTCTGATAAAGCTCCTGACTCGTGTGCAGGTTGTCACACGATAACGCTGTCGGATCGGGAAATCCGACCGGAAGGCTATGAAGTGGTTTGTGCCGCCTGCCATGATTCACAGATCAAGAAAAAAGAACTCATTCTTATTAGGCTCCCGGAGTTGATGCAAGATCTGATTGACCGCAAGTTGTTGGTGCAGGCATGCAACTTACCTCATAGCCAGTCCAAAAAAGAAGAGGAGTTTCTCAGTGTTTCCACGGAACAGCTGGCTTTGGTGAGTGCTTTCCTTTTAAACATTCCTGAGGATGATCTGGAAACCTATGATCAGCCTCTTCAGGATCTGATTCTTACCATGGCTGAAGAAAGCCATGTTCCCTTCGCTGATTTAATCAATCAACAAACTCCCGAACCAATGGCCATGAGTCTCTTGGCAGGATTGAACCCGGAGGTGCTCAAAAGGGCGGCTTGCTCCTGGGGTCTGAATCAGGAATATGAGCCTCCTGCAGAGGCCATGTTTGGTGGTTGGTACGCCGATATGCTGGAAGTCCGTTACAAGCCTTCGGGGCATGCCGACCCGGTAGCTAAAAGCTGGGTTGAGTTTGCTCTTGCTGTTTCCTCAAGCCAGGAAAATGATGATAAAACAGTACGAGCCCAAGCTATGCGTGATCAGCTTCTATCGTCCAAGGATGGAGTTGGAGGTTGCATAAAATGCCATGCTGTCACTTCAAACAAAGATCTGAAGCACCACTTTCAGCTCAAGGTCAATTGGAATTATGGAAAAGTTTCGGATAGTCCTTATGTGCGCTATAAGCATGAAGACCATATCGATATATTAGGGACCAAAAGCTCTTGTTTAAATTGCCATACCCTAAATACGGAAGTGGACTATATGGCTTCCTTTAAGGATTATGATCCAGGTAATTGGGTCAGCAACTTTGAGTCTATCAGGAAGGAAACCTGTTCGCAGTGCCACTCAGAAACGCAGATTAATCTTGAATGCCAGAGATGCCATATATATCACCTTAAACCGAGTTTTAAAAAAGAAATGCTGGCCGTGAAGGCCGACCCCCCTTCATCAACATGATAAAACATCAGGGCGGTAAGCTTTATCTTTAAGGAGGAATTTTGCTGAACATTATATTCAGTTTTGTCGCGTTGGCATTTTTACTGGGTTTGGTAGCCTATGTGCTGGTTCTTCTGGCTAACAACTCGAGAATTCTTGCCATCAGTCAGGAAAAAGCCGAACTCGAAGCGGAGTTGTTGAAAGCGAAGATAAAAAACATAATGGACCGGCGCGAACTCGAAGCCAAACAGGTGAAACTGGCCTGGAACGGTTTTCGAAAATTCAAGGTCGTCTCCAAAGTCAAGGAAACGAATGACATCACTTCCTTTTATCTAACTCCGCACGACGGCAAGGAGTTGCCGGGATTTCAGCCGGGCCAGTTTCTGACTTTCCAGATCCCCGTACCAAACCAACCCCAGCCGGTTATTCGCTGTTATTCCCTGTCGGACAGCCCCTTCTACCCCGACCGATATCGGGTGTCGATCAAACGGGTTCCGGCGCCCAGAGATAATTCCTCTGCGCCTCCTGGGTTGATTTCCACCTATTTTCATGACTCCTTGAACGAAAATGATATTGTGGATGTAAAAGCCCCAAGCGGACATTTTTGCATGAGTATGACTAAGAAATATCCGGTGGTTCTTCTTGCTGGAGGAGTGGGAATCACACCATTACTCAGCATGCTCAATGCCATTGCTGAAATGGGTTCCCAGCGGGAAGTA